>JANLQB010000432.1:0-19836 GCA_031367565.1 Verrucomicrobiota bacterium | reverse complement strand
CGTGCCGTTGCAAGTCGCGATGCAATGCTTCACCCCGAGATGCCGCGCGATCTTTTCCTCAAACTCACGCACGAGCGGCCCGCCATTGGAGAACCAGCGCGCATCGAGCATCGCGTCGATCCGTTCCTGAAGCCGCGCGCGATCGCCGACGTTCGGACGACCCACGTGCAGAGGCTCCTCGAAAGCTTTTTCGCCACCGAGCAGCGCAGGCTTTCGCAGTTCGTGCGGATGCGTGTCGTCCGGCCCGATGACTTTTAGAGATGGCTGGGGAAACCGGCGGGCGTGTTTGTGTTGGAGGCTGGCCATAAGAATAAAGTCTATTTGATACGCTTCGCGGGAACTCCGAATACCGTGGC
The DNA here is from genome assembly GCA_031367565.1 of Verrucomicrobiota bacterium. Taxonomy (GTDB): domain Bacteria; phylum Verrucomicrobiota; class Verrucomicrobiia; order Chthoniobacterales; family Chthoniobacteraceae; genus JANLQB01. Next base: position 19,480 of record JANLQB010000432.1, on the reverse strand, counting down.
TCCAGCAGGCACGTCGCTGATTACCACACTGCCCGCACCGACCGTCGCGCCGTCGCCGATTTTTACTTTCGTCAAGATGACGGCATGACTCCCGATGAGGCAGCCATCGCCGATTTGCACCCAGCCGTGGATGTCGCAGTAGGGACTGATCTGGCAGAAGCGCCCAACATTCACATCGTGTCCGATCGTGCTGTGGCCGAGGACCGTCGTGAAATCGCCCACGTCTGCATTCGCCGCGATGCCGGTGAAAGCCTCGACGATGATCCCGTGCCCGAGTTTCGCCGCGCCGGAAATCAGCGCGCCTTCGCTTATGAGGTTGGTGAATTCCGCCCGCCGCGCGATGAATTTTTCACAAACCATCTGCCGCCCTTTGACGTCGCCAATGGCGCAGATGAAAACATCGCCGCTTTCGGGCACGTAGTCTGTCCCGCCGCCAATCGCCGGAAAGCCATCGAAGCCATCAAGCGAGTCTTTGATGTCATTCAGAAAACCAGCGACGCGCCACTCAACGTCCGCGCCTCGCGCCGACTGGGTCATGGAGAAAACTTCACGTCCAAACCCGCCCGCGCCGATAATCCATAGCTTCCGTGTCGCACCCGCATCGAAGGCATAAGGCCGCGGCCGTTGCGGCTCCGGCGAGTTGCCCAAGTTGTGCCACGTGAGGTAATCGCGCCACGCACCGCTCGTGGGATCGGCGTGGATGAAAGTAGCGCGCCCGCTTTCCACCAGCTCGACCCCTTGATCAATGGCACGGTAGCGCGTCATAGCTCGGCGTTGAGAAGGATGGCTCCGCGATAGCCTCGAAAGGCGAGGTAGCCATCGCGTAGTTGGTGGCGGAGTTTGGTCGCGCGGATGATGACTGACGAACGCGAGCCAAAGGTCACGTCGTAGGTAAAGCCGGATTGCGACTGACCGTCGGCAGCGTAAACGCACAGGTCGGCGTTATCTTGCGAGATCGTGCAGGCGGGAATCGCCCGCATTTCCGGGAAGGAAAACTGAAAGAACATTTCGTGAGGGTTGCTAGTGAGCGCGCGGCCGATTGCATTCACGTTCGTCCCGTCATGTCGTTGAAAAAAACGGCGCGCCAGAAAACGCTCCAAGGCTGGAGGCCGCTCCACGAGCGGGCCGGAAGCGCACGAAAGACTGGCATCGGTGATCAAAACACGAGCCGCCGGATCGCTGAGAAACTCAGCGGAAAAAGCCAGCTCTACGCGCAACCCGGTCGGACGAAACGCGGACGCTTTCACGGTGGCTTCGATTCGAGTCCAGCGATTCAGCACAAAGGCAGGCAACAGAGTTTGCTGCACCGTTTCTACGGACGAATCGAAAAGGTCCACCGTTCGAGGATTGCCGACGACGAGGGCGGCGGTGCCGCTGGCCAATCGCGGATGCTGGTATTTCACCCACGCAGAAAAGCGGAGGAGGCGGCGAAAATTCAGAGCCTCATCTGCCTCGATATTTTGGCCGACGAACACGTTCTGTTCGACGCTGGATCCTCCGCGGATTTCGAGAATTGTCGCCGTGGAAACGGCATCCAAAATTTCCGACGAACATGCCTGCGTGACTTCGCCGCCAGACGGACTGGCATACCGAACCCGCCAGCGATCAGCGGCGAATGTCTCAGCGCAAATCGGACAAGGAATCGCCGTGCCCGTCGGCGATCCGGCCAAACGTGTCCACAGCCCCGGCAGGAATTTTCCATTCACCAAAAGATTGCCAGGCGCGGTCGCGAGCGAGTGCATCACATTTCGATGATGTCCGGGCAAACGAGCCGGTTGGTTTCAATGAGCGCGCTTCCCCAGGCTAGCCCCGCGCCGAGCCCAGTGAGTAGTGAAGTGCGCGGTCCGCTTTGCAATTGCGAAGCCGCGCGCGCGAGCATGGCGAGCAGGATTCCGCCCGAGCCGCCGCTGCCGTATTCACGAGTGTATCCGTGAAAGCGATCCGGGCGAACGCCGAGTCGCCTGCGAAGGTCATCCTCGGCATCAAGCGTCATCGGCTGGGCAAAACAGAAATCGAGATCGGCAACAGTTTTCCCTGAATGTGCCAACAAAGCTCGCGCGGATGGAGGCAGCTCGCGTGCCGCGCCTACGTTGCACGCGGAAACGTCGTGCGCGAATTGCACCGCCGGATTGTCGAAGGCGTGCTGGTGCTCCGTGGAAAACATTTCCGGTTTCGGGGGAACCCGCGTGCCGCCGACCTGCATGTAGAAAGCCTTGTGCAGCGAGCCATCGCCCCCGTTGTGAAAGATCATCGGCTCCGCACTGGGCGTATGCTCCAGCGCGCAGACGCCGCCGTTGTGCCCGCAGATATGCTCCACGTTTTCGATGGCATCCGGCCCTTCCACGATCTTGGAAACTTCCCCGCATAGCAGCAGCCCGCGCTTCAGATTCCCCGCGCTGAGCATACTCGCGACGAGTTGCAGGCCGTGGAAAAAAGTCGCGCCACTGCCGGGAAGATCAAAGGCCAGCGCGGTCTTCGGAATCCCGAGGCGGTCTTGCATGATGATCGCCGTCGCAGGAATCGGATAGTCAGGCGTGATCGTCACCATCACGACCACGTCCACTTCCGTCGGCGACCACGAAAGATCCTTCATCAGCGTCTCCGCCGCCCGATGACAAAAGTCGGACTGGCATTGCTCCCACTGCGCCGCGCGGATGACGGGCTTCCGGTTGAAGGCGCGAGAGCGTTTGAAGCGATCCGCCGGGATGCCGAGTTCTTCCCAAGTCACCGTGCGCACTGGCGGCACGGCGGCGGCGATGCCAGCAAGGCGGACATTAGCGATCGAGGAGCAAGGCATTAGGTCAATCCTCCGTCCATGATGAGGTTGCTGCCGGTGATCCACTTACTGGCTCCGGATAGAAAGAAGATAATGGCATTCGCCACATCCTCGGGCTCGCCGTAACCGAGTGGGTAGCGGGCGGCGTCGGTCGCAATATAGTCGGCGGTCATTTGTTCGGAGAGTCCATCCACGACTTCGGTCTTAATCATCGCCGGGCAGATTGTGTTCGCGCGAATACGGGAAGGCGCCAGTTCGTGGGCGAGCACGCGTGCAAATGCGATGATCGCGGCTTTGCTGCCCGCGTAGATCGAGTGGCCTTTCCAGCCGGTGATCGGTGAAATCGAAGACACAAAAACCAACGATGCACCCGGATTGAGGAGCTTATTCTTGAGTAATTTTTGAGTTAGGAACATCGGTGCCTGGACGTTGATTCGATAAATTTCCTCGTATTGATCTTCGGTGATAAATTTGAACGGTTGCAGCAGGGTCTTGCCCGCGCAGTGCGCGATGCCATCGAGAGATGGGGACTTCGCGGCGAGTTCATCGCGCGCCGCCCGATTCGTGAGATCGGTGACAAAACTCAGATGCCCTTCGCCCGCCAGTTCACTCGCGACGGTCTTGAGCCTCTCTTCGCGCCGCCCGACCAGCACGACCTTCGCTCCCATCTTTGAAATCGAGATCGCGGTCTGCCGCCCGAGCCCGCCGGACGCGCCGGTGACCATGATTGTCCTGCCGGTGAGATCGAATGGGTTTTTCATGTCAGGCCGGCATCCATGATGAGATTCGATCCCGTGATCCATTTACTAGCCGACGAGAGAAAGAAGATGATCGCATTCGCCACATCACGCGGCTCGCCGTACCCGAGCGGATAACGAGCTTCATCCGCCTCCGCCCGCTCAGATGAAACCTGCTGGATAAATCCTTCGACCACCGCCGTCTTCACCATCGCCGGGGCGATGCTATTCGCCCGAATCCGAGAAGGCGCGAGTTCGTGAGCGAGCACGCGGGCGAGCGCGATGATCGAAGCCTTGGAGCCTGCGTAGATCGAGTGACCTTTCGTGCCCGTGAAAGGCGCAAGTGAGGATACGAATACAATCGACGCTTCGTTCAGCAGCAGCTTGCCCTTCAAGATCTTCTGCGTCAGGAAAAACGGTGCCTCCACGTTGATCGAATAGACCTGTTGAAATCTTGCCTCATCGCTGAACTTAAAAGGATGCAGCAGGGTAAGCCCCGCGCAGTGGGCGATGCCATTTAGCGGAGAAAGTTGGGAAATCAAGCGGTCGCGATCTTCAGCCGAAGTCAGGTCGGCCGGGCATGCGAGATGTCCTTCGCCTTCCAAGTCACTCAGCGTTTTGGCCAGCAACTCCTCCCGGCGACCGGTGATGACTACCCGCCCACCCATCTCGGCAATCGACACGGCGGTCTGGTAGCCCAGGCCAGAAGTCGCTCCCGTGACCAGAATAGTCCTGCCCGTGAGATCGAAGGGATGGCTCATACTTCGACTAGTTCTGGAAGGTGAACCCTCTCCGCATCCCAATAAGCCGAAGTCCAGGAGAGGCCGACCCCGAAGCCGGACATCACCAGCTTTTGCGGCGACTCAGCGAGGCGTTCACGCAGTTGGGTGGTGATGGTCAGCGGGATGGTCGCGGAACTGGTGTTGCCGAAATCGTAAAGTGAAGTCGGTGCCTTGTCGGACTTGATCCCGATCTTTCGTGCGACCTGATTGTTGATGAACTGATTCGCCTGATGAAACACATAGGCATCCACGTCAGCCACGCCGCAGCCCGCATATTCCACCAGCCTCCTTATCGAGTGCGGGATTTCGCGCATCGTGAAATTGATGATCTCCGCGGCGTCGAGGACGACATCCGTATCGCCACGCGCACCGCCGCCGGCCAGTTTGCTCTTTTGAAAGGATGCCGCGGCGACCGGGCTGCGGCTGCCACCGGCAGGGACGTAAATCGCCTTGAAACCGCTCCCATCGCTACCGAATTCAAAGAAGATGGGCTTTGAGTCTTCGGAGAATTCCATCGCCGTGGCACTCCCAGCGTGTCCGAATAACACGGCACTCGCGGGATCGGAGTCACCGTGCATTTTCGACACGTCGCCAGCGAGGAGCAGTCCGCGCTTGATGCCTCCCGCTTCTAGCAGGCTACCCAAAATGTATAAGCCGTAAGTGTAACCCGAGCAGCCGAGATTCACGTCGAAAGCCAGCGTGGAGCTTGGCAGGCCGAGTTTGTTTTGAAGGATCTGCGCGGTGGCTGGGAATGGGTAATCTGAGGTCTGCGAAATAAAGACGACGGCACCGATGCTTTCGCGCTCCCAGCCCATTTCGGCCATTAGCTTTTCCGCCGCGGCCTGACACAAGTCCGAGCAGCAAAGCTCTTGCGGTGCCCACCGGCGGAAACGGATGCCGGTGTATTTGATGATCTTCTCGCGCTGCTCCTCGGACAGGACGGTGTAGTCCGAGTTGGACACGATCTCCTTCGGAACCGCAGACGCGATTCCGGCGATTCGTGCGCGACGCAAGGCGGCCAGTGCCATGGCTCAGGCGACGGTGGCGAGCTTCTTGGACATGGCCAGATCGAATACTTGACGCAGCGTGTCACACGATTTGAGTTCCATGCCGCTTACCTGCACGTCGTATTCGCAATCAATCATCGCGAGCAGGCAGAGCAGGGCGAGTGAGTCCCACTGGGCGAGGGTGTGATACTTCGTTTCGGGATTGAGCGAGTTAGGAGTGAGGCCTTCGATGGCGTTTTCAAAATGGCGGACGAATTGTTCAGCTTGCATGGGAGTTAGTTTGTTGGGTTGATTGTTCAGGTTTCGCGGCGAGGGCCGCGCGATAGGCTTGGTGAAAGGCGCAAATGCGTTCTTCTTCGTCGCTCAGCACGCCGGTGCCGTGAGCGAAGCCGATGCTGCGCTGCACCTGCTCGCAGATATTGGCGTCTTCGAGGAAAATGTCGCGGACGAATTCTGCCGCGGAGGCGTAGAACTGCTTCTTCAGCGCGGCCTCCATCTTCGTGAGTTCGCCGAGGCCATTGGTGGCAAAGAGAAAGCTGGTGAGTTCGGTGGTGCGCTCGTCGATGGGCAGGATCCGCTGGATGCTAAACGATTCTCCGCGTGTCGAGGCGAAGATGAAGTTTGGAAAAAAGTAGAAGTGACGGTAACCGGCGAGCTTTCGCGGACGGTTCGCGAGAAACTTGTAAGTGCGATCCATGCGATTGGAGACTTCCGCGTTCAATGGCGAAAAGACGGCAGAGTTTTGGCCGGCGAAAACGAATCGGCTAGAGGTATCGCTCGGAGCGGCGGCCGTCGTGTTGGTAGAGATTCCGGGGATGCCTAGTTTGCGAATCGTGTTGGGGTGGACGCAATCGACGTGGTAACCCTCCAGCGTATTTTCGACGACTAGCTTCCAGTTGGCTTTGACGGTGTGTGCGGTGTTTTCCACCAAGTCGCCACAAGCCGCCGCGAGTTCAGAGAGAGGCTCCATGAAGTCGCCAAACTGCTGCTCCAGATCATCGCTGGCGAGTGATTCGCCGAGGTGTTCTTTGCGGATGAAAATGAGTGTGCCGACTTGCCGCACGTGCCAACGGCTGAGGCGGTATTCGCAGAGGGTCGTGGGTGTGATTTCCGAGATAAGTGGCTTCTTCGGGATCGCGTAAGGCAGACCGGCTTCGTTGTAGATCCAGCCGTGATACGGGCATTTGAGTTCGCGGTTTCCGCAGCGATCCACTTGGATGCGTGCGAAGCGATGGGAGCACACGTTGTTAAATGCGCGGATTTGGCCGTCGAAGTTTTGGATGACAACGGACACATTGCCCACGTCGATACATCGGTAGTCACCGTCGTTCTCCAAGCCATCGGTGGCGCACGCGAAGATCCATCGACGCAGAAATACGCGATCCAGCTCCGCCTTGAAGGCGCTGACTTCGGTGTAATCTCGCGGTTCGATGAGTGGCTTCACGATTTAGAAGGCGAAACAGATAGTGTCGAAGCGCACTTGGTTGCAGTGGCGCAGACCGATCTGGTAGTCGGGATTGAGCGATTTGAGATAGGCTGGGATCGTGAGCAGGTCGTCGTCGCGATGATAGACGCAAACGGCGATACGGGGCTTGCACTCGCGGATCGTCTTCTCAGCTCCACGCAGCGCGGCGAGTTCGTGGCCTTCGACATCGAGCTTCAAAAATGTCGCGCCATCCGGCAGCTCGGAATCGAGGCGGACCATTTGCATTCCGCCTTCTGCGTCGCTCTCAATGACGTGTGAACCTTCCCCGCCGCCGTGCTCGAAGGCAACGGTGCAATCCTTCTCGCCGGTGGCTTTTTGTAAAAGGGAGATGTCTTTGTGAAAGGGTCGGTTGCGGTAGCGGTCGATACGCTCGCTGAGTTGGCGAAAGTTCGATTCGTCGGGCTCGAAGGCGTAGAGATGTCTGAACGTCTCTTCCGTCATTTCGAGGAAATGATCCACCGTTTCCCCAACTGCTGCGCCGCAATCGACGAAGATTTCATCCCGGCGCAGCTCGAATAAGCCCGACCGGAAGTAGTGCGCGTCGTAAGCGCGATTGATGCCGAGGAGGTGCTCGCGGTTGTTATCCAGATGATGCGTGAGGACGGAGAAGAGCGTCTGCTTGGAGAGTTCGTCGCAGAGCATGTCTTCGAGGCCGAGAAATTCATCCTGCCGCTCCAGGATCGTGGGTCGCCAGTCGGCGAGCCGGAAATCGACTCCAGCGCAGTCGAAGTAACGAATCGCCTGCCCGAAGTTCAGCAGGCGCAGTTTGAAACGGCGTCCGAGGTTATCAAAGAAACGAACTCCGCGATCCCACTGGGCGAGGTTTACGCAAATCGCGTTTGGATGGCGTTTCGCAAGCGCGATCAACTCGGGCATGCCGATGCATTTGTGGCCGCAGAAATCCTGCCCGGCTTTGAAATCATCGACGACCCCGATGATGTTTAGGTGCTTTGCCGCTTGGAGAAAAAACCAGCCCATCGAATTCGCACCGCAGCAGATCACCGGCACTTTAACGCGCTGCTCTGGCGTCAGATCGGCAGTCCAGGGCGGGAGAAAAGCCAGTTCGTCTTCGGCGGCCGTTCCCGCTTTCAAAAGGAAGAGATCGCGCAGCCGTTCGGTGGTGGAGTCCTGAAAAGTCGTGAGCATTGTGGGCATGGTTAAGAAGTGGCCTGTCGTTTGTCCACAATATGGCCACGCGTTCGTAGGACAGGGTGGATGATTGTGGGGACGGTGAGCGATTCAGTGATCGTTTCGAAGGCGCGGATGTGTGCCCAATCGTGGATCAGGATAGACTCGGCGATGCGGACCTGACTGCCGAATACGCTGAACTTGCCGATCTGCGCGAAGCGGTCAGCGAAGAAGCCGCTGCCCAAGTAGTTATTTGCGCCGACGCGACAGGATTGGCCGAAGAAGGAGTTTGCGAAAACGAGGTTATTTGCGCCGATCTCGACGCCGTGCTGAATCACCGTGTTTTCAAGTACGAGACAGTGTTCGCCGAGCCGCGCTTGCGATGAAACGTGCGCGGTGGGGCTGATGAATGAGGCAAGGCGATAGCCCAGCGCCGCAGCGTCTGCGGCGATTTCGGTGCGTCCGACGTTTTGCCGGCCATGCTCCAGCGCGACGAAGAATTCGTGGTCTGCGGGCGCAAATTCGTCGGCGATGTTTTCAAAGGGAAGCAGCGGTCGGGAGCCGAGTCGCGAGTCGGTGATGAACTTTTCGTGAGCGGTGAAGGCGACGACTTCGCGATCGGCCTGCTCTGCAAAATGGTGCGCGACCATTTCGGCGAAGCTGTTGTTTCCGAAGATGACGAGTTTCCTTTTCATCACCCGGCTTCGCTCCTCATCACGTTCATATAGGCTTCTTCAAAGGCGACGATCTTATCCTCGCGGCGACCGAGCACGCCGGGCCGGCGGCTCGAATGGATGACCGACTGTGAGACTTCGACGGCTTGCACGTCTTCCGAGAAAATGCGGAGCGAGCCGAGCGCGAGGCGGTAGAGTAGTTCGGGTGTAACCTTCGATGTTCCGCTCGTCGAACGCGCGGGCACGAGCCAGTTCGTCATCATGGATTCGCTGGCGGAAATGGGTTCGTAGCGAATGATGTTGTACCAAAAACCCTGCACGGACGTGATGATCAGATTCGGGAAAAGGAACAGGTGCAGATAGTCGTCGAACTGGAAGGCGCGGTCCGGGAACGAAGACCGCCACAGGTTTTCGTTCCGCTGCACGGTCTCGGCGTTCATGCCGACGTTGAGTTGTGCGTGGCGCTTGGAATAGTCGAAACCGGGCTTTTCCAGCGATGGATCGAAGGCGTGAAATTTCCATTTCGCGCCGGTGTAAACGCTGGTATCGAGCGACGACGAGGGATGCACGAACTCGGCGTGAATGTCGTCGAATGCATTATGCACGACGAACTTCCAGTTGCAGTCGCTCGGGATTTTCGTGGTGAAATAGATGTCGTCGAGCGCAGTGCCGATTCTTTCAACGAGGTCGTAGAATTCGCCGAGTTGCTCGCGAAGACTGCGTTGACCGGCCACGGACACGAATACGAGATTTCCGCACGTTTCGACCGGGAATCGTTGCAGCGCGAACTGCGGTTTGTCTTCGCGGGCGATGGGGTAGAATTCGAGATTGTGCGGGATGCCGATGGGCAGGCCGGCTTCGGAAAACTTCCAGCCGTGATACGGGCACACGAACTGGCGATTGCCCGAACACGCGGTTTGGATGGGCGAGTAGCGGTGCGAGCAAATGTTTTGAAACGCGGCGAGTTTGCCTTTGAAATTTTGCACCACGACTGGGATGCCGCCGATGGAGCGCGTCACGAAATCGTTGTCGTCCTTCAAGTCCGTCGTGAGGCAGACAAACTGCCATGTGTTTTGCATCAGCAGGCGCTGCTCTTTCGCGAAGACTTCCTCGTCGTGGAAGTAACTCGCGGGGATGATCGTGCGCTTGTTGCGCAACGCGGGGGCGTGCATGGCTAGCAATTGGCGGCGAGTGGCAGGTGAAGGGAATCGTCGCCAGATTTTGCGCACCACTTTCTCCAGATGTCGCGGAACGCGCCTTCCAACTGCGACGTGAAAATTCCCGGGTCTTCGAGCGAAGGCAGCAGCTTCGCGCGGAGCGATTGGCGCAGCGTTGCGAGTGCCGCGAGACCGGATGTTTCGGAGACGGCGAGCGTCACATATTCTTCGACGCTCGATGCGACCAATCGGCTGAGGCCGACGCCTTGCAGGATGCCTGCGCCGGTGCGGCTGACGGTTCCTTCGCCGGCGAGCGTCACCATTGGCACGCCCATCCAAAGTGCGAGCAGGCTCGTGGTTCCCCCGTTGTAGGGAAAGGTATCGAGCAGGAAATCCACCTGATGATGAAGCTCCAGAAACTCGCGCATTGGCAAGCGGTCTCTGAAGTCGAGTCGGTCGGCGGAGATGCCGTGTTTTTCAAAATCGCTTTGCAGCGAATTGCCCGCTCGCCCGACGACAAGCAGCTGTGCGTTTGGTTGGCGACGCAGGATTTCCGCCCATGCGGCGACCGCTGCGGGACTGACTTTTGCGAGATTGTTGAAAGAGGCGAATGTCACGTGGCCGTTGCTCAACGCGGGGAGTTCGTTCACCCTCGGGCTATCGATCGGGGTTTGGAAAGCGGCTGCGCCAGCGGGCAGGCGGATGAGCTTTTCGGTGTTGAATGGATCGCTGACACCGGTCGGATCGAGGTGCTCGTCGGTGATCCGATAGTCCATCGCGCTTAGTCCGGTGGTCTGCATGTAGCCGATCATCGAGACTTGGATGGGCGCGGGTTTGCGGGCGAAAACGAGGAGGCGATTGCGCGCGGTGTGGCCGGAGAGATCGACGAGGATGTCGATGCGGTCGCGGCGGATGGCGTCGGCAAGTTCTTCGTCGGAAAGACCGGCGACTTCGCGCCACTGCTCCACGGTTTCGCGCAGGCGGGTGGTGACTCCGTCGCTCACGGTCTGGTTCGCGTAGCAGAAAATCTCGAACGCGGCGGCGTCGTGGCGTGTGAAAACGGGCGCGATGAAATGGGCAACGGAGTGTTCGCGGAGATCGCCGGAGACGAAGCCGATGCGCAGCCGGCGCTCGGGTTCGATGGTGTTTTGATGGAGCGAGATGAGGTCGGGAAAGCCCTGGCAGAACTGCGTGTCGAAGCGTCGATGCTCGGCGAAGAGCGCGGCGCGATCGGTGCCGGGGAGGTAGTTGAGCGTGAAGAGGAGATTGCTGTGCGCGGGGTGGTAGTCGGGCTTGAGTTCGAGCGCGCGGCGGAAGCATTCGGCGGCGTGTTCGGCCTGACCGAGTTGGTTAAAGACTGTGCCGAGATTGCTGTGCGCGAGATGCCAATTTGGCTTGAGCGCGATGGCATGCCTTAGGCATTCGCCAGCTTCCACGAAGTCGCCCGCGTCCTTCAGGGCGTTGCCGAGATTCAGCAGCGCGAAGTGCGAGCGCGGATTGATGCGGAGCGCGAGTCGCAGGCTTCCGATGGCTTCCGGCAAACGGCCTTGTTCCTTGAAGGTTGCCCCGAGATTGGTGAGCGCGGCATCCGACTCCGGCTGGATCGCGAGCGCCTGCATGAAGCTCGCTTCCGCTTCGGCAAATTTTGCCTGCTCCTTGAAAACCACGCCGAGATTTACATGCGCTTCGTGTGCCTGCGGATTGAGCGCGATGGCGGCGCGATAGAATTCGCTCGCCTCCGCGAGGTGGCCTTGTTCTTTCAAAACCGCGCCGAGATTGCAGTGTGCGGCGTAGGATTGCGGGTCCAGCTCCAGCGCGCGCCGATGGCAGTTAGCGGCTTCGTCGCCGCGCCCGAGCTGCTGGAGCACGTTGCCGAGATTGCTGTGGAGGTAGGCGGAGTTCGGGTCGGCTTCGATCGCGGCTTCGTAAAAACCCGCAGCATCTTCGTAGCGCGCTTGATCCTTCAGGACGCCCGCGAGATTATTCATCGCGGAGATGTTGCTCGGATTAATGCGCAATGATTCGCTGATCAGCTCCAGGGCTTCATCCAGCCGCCCGACCGTTTGCGCGATAACTCCGAGAAGATGCATCGCGTCCGGCTGGCGTGGATCTGCCGACAGAATTTGCCGGTAATTTTTTACCGCCTCCTCGATGCGCCCCGCCTGATGATGGCGCAATCCTTCCTCAAGGAGATCGGGAGACGGGCAAATTTTGCGCATGCCTACCGCATAGCAGGGCCGATGCCACGCGTTGCTGCGTCACGAAAATCCGCCGCGATCGGCAATTCTGAGAATCGCGAATTACGAAGCGAGTGCCGTGTCCTGTCTTTTGATAAAGGCGCGCATGCTCAGCACGGCCTGCGTGTTGATTTGCGAAATCCGTCCCTCGGTGACGCCGAACACCGCCGCGATTTCCGCGAGGCGCATGCCTTCGAGGTAATACATCGCGAGCACTTTCTTTTGCATGTCGGGCAGCTTCTGAAGCTGGCCAAAGACGAGTTGTAGCAGCTCCTTCTTTTGCAGTTCGTCCTCGCCGGTCGTCTGCGTGTCGTCGGCGATCACCTCGTGCAGCGCGATGCTTTCGGTGTCGTCGTGAAAAGCTTCGCCATCAAGCGGGAGAAAGCTCACGGGCTTGATTTCATCGAGTAGCTCGTCGTATTCGGCGCGTTTGAGCGAAAGCTCTTTGCAGACTTCCTCGTCGAGCGCGGGGCGACCGAGGCGCTGCTCCAGCGATGAAACGCTTTCGGAAAATTTCTTCGCCTTGTCGCGGATCGTGCGCGGGGTCCAGTCCATGCGGCGCAGCTCATCATGCACCGCGCCGCGGATGTGCAGCGTGGCGTAGGCGGAAAAGGGGACGCCTTGCGCGGGATCAAATTTGCGAGCGGCCGAGGCGAGGCCGGTGAAGGCGACGTTGTAGAGATCCTCCATGTCGAGCGTCGGCGGCAGATAGATCCGCATGCGATCGACCGTGGTTTTTAAAAGCGGCAGATGGCGCTCGATGAGCGCGGCCTCATTCACCTCGGAATGATACGCGCGGAGAGCCTGGACGGTGCGCCGGGGTGACGGTGCGGTGGCGAGCATGGTGGCGTTCAAGGGTTTTGCGGAGCTTTCTCGGACGCGGCGGGATGCGCCTGTTTGACGGCCGCGGCGCGCAGATCCAGATAGGTCATGAGGCTGGAGTGATAAGCCCGATGCGCGAACTGGAAGAGAAACGCGCCGACGACGCACCCGATGGCACCGTCGAGGATCGCGAACGAGGGGGCATTGCCGGCATGAAAACTCGAAGCGAGCGCCAGCGCAAATCCGCTGGCACCTCCAATAGTTATGAAAAATTTCATTGCTTGCTAATGTTTTCAGCAGCTATCGCACCACCTTCGGGAAAGGTGCGCGCGAGAACGGCGTCGAAAACATTTTCTTCAAAGTCACCGGCGATGTTTGGCCCGGTGCCGAGGAAAAGCGGCGTGAGATTTGAGCCGAGGAGGAAATCCCACAATTTCCCCCAGTGAGTGAGCTCATCGAGATGAGTGAAGACGACGTGCGTGCAGTCCGCGCGTTCGGCGAATTCGTAACTGCGTTTGATGAGCGCGGATTCGTAGGCGGCATTGATGACCATGACGCGCGACGTGGTGAAAAGCGGGCCGAGCGCGGTCGTCAGTTCCTGCACTTCTTCGGTGCGGTTGGTCAGAATTCCGGGCACGTCGATGAAGAGCGATTGCTTCGCCGCGAGCGTGGGCACGTCGGGGACGGAGCGCACGCAAGGCACGCCGAGCGCATCGCAAAAGACGCTGAGCGCGTCGCCGGGATTGGCGCGATCGAGATCGAGTTTTAAGACCACGCCGCCGCGTTGCCGCACGAAGACATCGGTCGCGAGCCTTTTGCAAAGCGCTGAAGTAGTGCCCGCGCCGGGGCTGCCGATGAAGGCGATACGGTCGCCGAGTTCGCGGCGGGGACGCGCGCGGAATTGCTCGCGCAGGATGATCCCGATGCGTGAGAGCGCCGTGCCGGGAGGCATGGCTTCGAGGGCGGACCATTTCGGCGTACTGCGAAGTCGGGCAAGGATTTGAGCGGAAACTCCGCCCGCGTGGAGCAGGCGGGCGAGGGGACTGCTGGCAGAGACCGGCTCCGCGACGGTGACGGTGGGGACCAGCGGCATCTCATTGGACTCAGTCGCCGCATTTGTCACATCAGGTGGATCGCTCGCCGGGGCGCTGGCTGGAGCCGGCGCAACTTTCTCCGCGATGACTTCCAGCTTCGGTGCCTGGAGAAACTTCGCGAGCCCTGTGCCCTCGACCTGCCGCACCGAGATGACGCGCGCATTTTCTCCCAGCCGCTCGCGAAGCACCTTCACGGCTTCTTCGGCGGAGCTTACGACAAATCGGAAACGCTGTTCAGTCATGGGAAAGAGGGTTGGGGAATTCCGGGGAGCACGCTCGTCCCGAGCGTCGGCGGAGGCGTCCCGCCTTTGCGAACTTCTCTGGGCAATCGAACGGTGAACGGACGCTCAAATTGAAAGTGGGCGGTGGAAAAAGTCCGTCTTGGCGGGACGCCAAGTCCGACGCTCGGGATGAGCCTGCTCCCCGGAGATTCGTTTCGCGTCTTCATGCCGCTTTCTGCAAATGGATTGGCATCGTGATGATGCCGAAGTTCTGAATCTCCGTTTGCGAAGGCAACTCCTGATACGAAAGCACGCTGAGTTTGGTCAGCGACGGCTCGAAGAAGCGGCGGAAGGCGAGACGCAGCTCGGAGGTCGTGATGATGACCGGCGTGAGACCCAGTTCGCTCATTTCCGTCATGCGTTGCGTGAGTTCGTTGAGCAGGTGCTGCGCGGATTGCGGGTCGATGACGAGGCCGACGTCGAACTGATTGCGCTGCACTTTTTGCATCAGCATTTGCTCCAGTCGCGGATCGAGCGTGAGTGCTTTCACCACGCCGGGCTCGCACTCGTAGTCCGCGACAAAATAGACGCCGAGCCTGCGGCGGACTTGTTCGGAAAGGTCGTCGGGATTTTTCGAGACCGACGCGAAGTCGGCGATGCACTCCATGATGACCGCGAGATTTTTGATCGAGACGCCTTCGCGCAAAAGGTTCTGCAACACGCGCTGGATGATGCCGACATTCACGAGATCGGGAATGAGTTCGCTCACGAGCGTGGGGTTCGATTCCTTCATGTGATCGACGAGCGTCTGCACGTCTTGCCGTCCGAGGATGAGGTGCGACGCGCGTTTGATGATTTCGGAAAGATGCGTGATCAGCACCGAGCCCGGATCGACGACGGTGTAGCCGTGAATCTCCGCCGCGCGCTTTTCCTCCTCGCCGATCCACGTCGCATTGATGCCAAAAACCGGCTCGATCGTGGCGACGCCTTTCAGCGGCACCGGGCTGTTCGTCACGTTCATCGCGAGCCAGCGATTCGAGATGATTTTGCCGCGCGCGAGTTCCTTGCCACGCAGGAGGAAGCGATATTCTTGCGTCTCGAGTTCCAGATTGTCGCGGATCGCGATGGGCGGAACGATGACGCCGATTTCGCGGGCAAAAGTTTTTCGCACACCGGTCACGCGATCGAGCAAATCGCCACCGTTCTTTTTCTCCGCGAGATGGAGCAGTCCGGTGCCGAGTTCGATCGCGAAGGTATCGACTTCGATGAGCTTCTTAAATTCATCCTCAGGCTTTGCCACTGGCTCCGCGCCCCGTTTTCCACCTGCGACGGCAGGCTTCGCCGGATCGGGCGCGGTCGCGAGCGCCGTGGCGGCGCGCGATTTCCTCAACGACCACGCGGTAAATCCGGCCGCTCCGGCGAGCAACCAGAAAGGAATGAGCGGCATCCCCGGCATGATCCCAAACACCGCCAATAGGCCGGACGCAATCGCGAGCGCGCGCGGGTAAAGAGTGAGCTGTTCGGTGATGTGCGTGCCCAGATTCGAGTCGCCGCTGGCGCGCGTGACGAGGATACCCGCCGCGACGCTGACCACGAGCGCGGGCACTTGCGCGACGAGTCCGTCACCGATCGAAAGCAGCGTATATTTTTGCAGCGCCTCCACGACCGGCAGCCCTTTTTGCACGATGCCGATCGCGAATCCGCCGAGGATGTTGATGAGCGTGATGAGGATGCCCGCGACTGCATCGCCGCGCACAAACTTGCTCGATCCATCCATCGCACCGTAAAAATCCGCTTCTTTCTGCACCTTCACGCGCCGCTTCGTGGCCGCCGCCTCGTCGATGATTCCCGCGTTGAGTTCCGCGTCGATGGCCATCTGCTTTCCAGGCATTGCATCGAGGGTGAAACGCGCCGCGACTTCCGCGATGCGGCCCGCGCCCTTGGTGATGACCATGAAATTGATCACGACCAGAATCAGGAAGACGACCGCGCCGACGACGTAGTTCCCACGAATCACGAAATGCCCGAACGCGTCGATGATGGCGCCCGCGTGCCCGTCGCCGAGGATGAGTCGCGTGGACGCGACGTTGAGCGCGAGTCGGTAAAGCGTGACGGCGAGAAGCAGCGTGGGAAAGCCCGAGAACTCCGGCGGGTCTTTCACGTAAATGATGATGAGCAGGATCAGCAGCGAGATGCCGATGCTGGCGGCGAGCAGCAGATCGAGCAGCATCGCGGGGACGGGCATGACTAGCAGCACGATGGTCCCGACGAGCGCGAAGACGAAAAGAAGGTCGCCTTTTTTTAGCGAATTGCCCGCGAGTTTGAGATTGGAAGAGAAGCTCAAGATTCAGCCCTCCGCTCTTTCAAACGATGGAAGTAATAACGATGGGTCTTGTAAACGAACGCGAGGATGTCCGCGATCGCCTGATAAAGCTCGACGGGCACCGGTTTGCCAACCTTCCCGACTTTGAAAAGCATCCGCGCGACCGGCTTGTTCTCAACCATCGGCACCTCGTGCTCCGCCGCGAGTTCCTTGATGCGCCGCGCAAACGCGCCTTCACCTTTCGCCAGCACCAGCGGAGCCTTGTCCTTGCCTCGCTCATATTTCAGCGCCACCGCAAAGTGCGTCGGGTTCGTAATCACCACATCGGCCGTCGCCACGCTGGAGAGCATTTGTTTTTGCGAAAGACGCCGCGCCATTTGCCGCAGCGCACCCTTCAGTTTCGGATCGCCTTCCGACTGCCGACTCTCGTCCTTGATCTCCTCGCGCGTCATCATCAGATCGTTCTGCGTCTTGCGCAGCGCGTAGATATAGTTCACCGCCGCTATCGATCCGAATGCGAGAATGAAGCGCCCGAGCAGCAAGCTCGCGGTGCTTTCGATGAAGCCGCCAAGGCGACTCACGGCGACAGGTGTATAAAAGATGGGATCGCTCATCACCGTCTTCACCGCGCTCCAAAGCGCGACCCCGACGACCGTGAGTTTCAGCGCATCGGTGCCGAGCTTGACTCCGCCTTGCATGGAAAAAACGCGTTGAAATCCGCTGATCGGATTCATCCTCGAGAACTTAAAGGACAGGGCTTTCGGCGTGAGCTGGAAGCGGCTTTGCAAACCACCCGCGATCAACGCCGCGAGCGCGCACGATACCGCGATCGGCAGCACTAGGCCGAGCATGGTTTGCGCGGCGATGCCATTCCATTCCCCGATGGCTTCAGGCTTGATTGAATACTTTCCCAGATGCGCAAAGATTCCCACGCTGATGGTGCAGATACGTTCGCAATAACTTTGCGATCCAAATCCCATGAGAAAGAAACCGGCGATGAGAAGGGCCACGACCTGCAAATCCGGTGTGCGCGCAAAGTTGCCTTCCTCCGTGGCTTCATGGAGATGCTTCTCTGTGGGTTTTTCTGTTTTTACCTGATCGGACATGAGGAAAAGCTGAAAGCTGAAAGTCGAAAGCTGAAATTGGGAGCTTTCAGCTTTTCAGCTTTCGGCTTTCTGCTTTTCAGTCTCGTCACGGAATGAGTCGGAGCATTAACTCTGGCGCATTCTGGAAGTGACTTAGCACTAGTTGTGCCGTCAGCCCCATCGTGAGCCCCAGCAGGGTCATGCCCACGAGGATGCGGGCGGCAAAACTTTCCGCAAAGACGTTCATGCTCGGCGCAGCTTTTCCGAGAATCGCGAAACTCAGGGTCACGACAAAGTTCGTCGCAAGGATCGGCGCGGCCATTTGCACCGCGATGAAGAAAATACTGCCGCTGCTTTGCACGAAGACCTCGCCCGCCGCGCCCGAAAGACCGATCGAGCCCGGTGGTGAAATCGCGAAGCTGCGGAGAAAGGCTGCGAACATCGCGTGGTGCGCGCCAGAGCTCAGGAAGAGCAGTGAGCAGAGGTAGAAGAGCGCGGTGCCGATCGAGGTGGAGCTGTTCTGCGAAACGGGGTCGACCTGCGCGCTCATCACGAGGCCGATTTCCGTAGAGATGATTTGCCCGGCCATTTCGACCGCAAAAAAAACCAGCCTCACTGCGAGGCCCATGAGCAGGCCAGTCATCAGTTCGTGGAAGGCACCGAGAATGAGCGATAGCATATCGCTGGGGATCGCAACCGGCACTGCCACCACGCCGCCCGCAGCATAAGCGAGGAAGGCTGCGAGCGCGATGCGCACCGGAACGGGAATGGTTTTCCCCGAGAAGACCGGCGTCATCATCAGCAGTCCTCCCGCCCGGATGAATGCCATCATCCAGAAAAAGAGCTGCTCGATTTTCATGGATAACCCGCGCCGCCTTTTCGTCGGATTCGGCGTCTGAGTTCGTCCACGCGCAGAAGCACGAAGACGAACAGAACCAACGAGACGAAAAGAGAACGCGGTTTCATCGGACCATGTCGGGTATCCGCGAGAGAAACGTGATCGTGAACTGCATCAACTGGCGCAGAATCCACGGTGCGCCGACCACAATGACTAGTGAGACGGCGAGGAGCTTGGGCACAAAGGAAAGCGTCTGCTCCTGGATGCTGGTCACGGACTGTAAAAGGCTCACCACGAGACCGACGAGGAGCGAGCCGAGGAGGATCGGGCTTACCACCATCAGCGAAGTGCTGATGAGCTGCCGCAGCACCTCAATGGATTGTTCCATGTTCATACGCCAAAACTTTCTACGAGGGAACGCACGATGAGATGCCAGCCATCCACGAGGACGAAGAGCAGCAGTTTGAAAGGCAGGGAAATCATCACGGGCGGCATCATCATCATGCCCATCGACATGAGCGTGGAGGCCACGAGGAAATCAACGATGAGAAACGGAATGAAGACGAGGAAGCCCATCTGAAACGCCGTGCGCAGTTCGCTGATCACGAAAGCGGGTGCGATCACGTTCATCGGCACCTCTTCGGCTTTAGTCGGCCCCTGGCCCGCGAGCCCGAGGAAGAAATCCACCTCACTCGGGCGCGTCTGTTTCATCATGAAAGTACGCAGCGGCCCGCTGGCTTTATCCCAGGCCTCGGCGGTCGTCAGCTTCTTGTCCATATAAGGCTGAAGCGCTTCTTCGTTAATCTTCTTCCCGATTGGAGCCATGATGAAAAACGTGAGGAAGAGCGACATGCCGATGAGAACCTGATTCGACGGAGCGCCTTGCACCCCGATCGCGCTGCGCACGAAGCCGAGCACGATCACGATGCGGGTAAAGCTAGTCATCAGCACAAGGATCGACGGTGCGAGCGTGAGCACGGTCATCACCACGACGATCTGGATCGCGGTCGCCACGCTGCCCTGCTCGGAGCCGCCGAGATTGATGCTGAGTGCCGGCGCGGCCGTTGCTGGCGGCGTGGGCGTAGTCACATCCTGGGCGTGTCCTGCTGCAGA
>JANLQB010000918.1:0-6103 GCA_031367565.1 Verrucomicrobiota bacterium | reverse complement strand
TGTTCACCCGCGATAACGGCTTTTCGTTCAGCTATCATCCCGACGAAGACGGGAAGGTTTTTCAGATCATCGAACGGGAGCGGAATTTTCATCATCCGCTGCTGTTGCTGAATGTGACGGATCTTGCGGTGCATCTCGCGCGGGTGCCGCTCACTTCGCAAGCGGTCGTCGTGGCGGGGCGATGGGTTTCGGCGGCGATGGCGGCGGGTGCCGTCGCGCTGCTGGCGGTCGTGGCGTTTTATCGCGGGGGATGGCTGGCGGCCTGGGCGGTCGGCTTGCTCGTGGCGACCCACGGGAAGCTTTATGAGGCGGCGCATTATTTGAAGGAGGACACGGCGCTGGTCTTCGGGCTCGCGGTGTTTTTTTTGGCGGCGGAATTTTTCTCGCGCACTCCGACGACGCGCACGCTGCGTTTCCTCGGCATCGGGACGGCTCTCGCGGCGTCCGGGAAGTATGTGGGAATTTTGGCGCTGCTTTTCGCTCTCCCGCTCGTCTGGAAAGCGGTCGCGATTTCGCAACGGTGGAAGACTTTTGGCATCGCATTTCTCGCGGCATTTCTCGTAGTGAACATCCCTCCGACCACGCATCCGGCGAGCCCGTTTCGCAGTCTGAAGCGCGAGGTCGTCGGCGTGACGGAAGGGCATCGCGGGATGACGCGCGAGGTGCCGCACGCGCGATACGTTTCGGAGATGCGCGAGGATGTTTCGCGCGAGGTCATGATTTTTTCCGCGCTGGCGGCGCTGGCGGCGCTGGCCGTGATCGCGACGGCTCGCAGGCGAATGGGCGCGGAGTGGGTGCTCGTGCTTTTGCCCGTCGCGTATTTCGTCGTGATCTCGTTTTCGCCGAAGACGGGCGGGCGTTATTTGCTGCCGACGAGCACACTCGTTTGTGCGCTCGGAGCCTTCGGCGTGATCGAGATCGCGCGGCTGGTGAATTTGGCAAAGGTGAAAGTGCTTGGGGCTCTCGTCGTCGCGGGCGGCACGGCGTTTCTGCTCCACGCGCAGCTCCCGCTCCTGCGCGCGACGATGGATGAATTTCGGCACGACGACCGGGTGGAACTCGCGGCGTGGATTCGCGCGCAGGTGCCCGCCGATGCGCTCATCGTGGAAGATCATCGCGTCAATCTTTTCGCGCCCGCGCCCGGCGATGAATCCGGCAAGCCGCAGGTGCCGCAGCAGGTGCTCGACAACGACTACGCCGCCGACCTCGGCACGCTCGATGAGATGCGGACTTGGGGCGTGGTGTATGTCGCCGTCTCGCAGCGCGCGTATGACCGGTTCTTTTCTAAAAATCTGAAACCACGCGATTCGGAGAAGGCGGACTACTTGAGGCGGAAGGAGTTTTACTCGCGACTTTTTGCGGAGGGGGACCTGGTGCGGGAGTTCAAATCGCAGGGGAACATCTATCTCCAGCCGGGGCTGAAGCTCTACAAACTTTGATGACGTGGCATGGCTTCCAGGGAGCGCAATCGTCCCGAGTGCGCTCCCCGGAAACTCCGGCTTCGCGCGCCTTACTTCGTCGCGTCCGTCACCGTGATGCGCGGAGCCAAGCCCAAGTCGGCGGCGTTTTTTCCGAAGACTTCCGTGAGCTGCGAGATGCGCGTGAGGAGCGGTTCGTAGAGCTTGCGCTGGGCGGCGCAGAAGCTTTGCAGCGGGGCAAACGTGGTCGTGAGGTCGGCGAAGAATTTGTCCACGGCGTGGCGCAGGTGGTCTTCGATTCCGCCTAGAACCGTCTCGCGCTTTTGCATCATCTGTTTCCGGAATTCGGCGAGGATTTGGTGGCGTTTGAAAACAGCGACGACGGTGCCGGTGAGCGCGGCGACTCCGGCGACGGTGCCGGTGACATCCACGATCGCGACGTGGCCGAGCGCGGCGACCAGCGTGGCGAGGCCACCGGCGGCGGCGATGCCGGCGGGGACGCGCAGCCAGTTGGCGGTTTCGCTAAAAAGTTTGCCGAGCTGTTCGTTCACTTGCTCGCCGCTACCGCGTTCGAGGAGCGTGAGTTCGATGCGGCGCAGCAGCTCGTCGCGCTGGCGGACGAAATCCGGAAAGGTGTGAATGTCGCGCCGTTCGGAGAAGGCGGTCTGGAGCGATTCGCGGAGTTGGGCCCAGACGCTTTTGAGATCGGATTCGAGCAATTCGAGCGAGTTTTCGATCTGCGATTGGATGGAGCCGCGCAGTCGCGTCTCGATCTGGTTTTCAAAGTCGTGACGCCACTCGCCTTTGTTGAACATCAGCTTCACGGAATTGAAAATCGTGAGCTTTTCCGCGAGCAATTCCTCACCGCGCTTCTGCGCCTTTTCGTAGCTCTGCGTGAGGCTCCAGAGCACGCCGCCGATTTGCCGGAGCGACTGCTCCTTCCGCTCATCCAGCTCGTGCCCGATGTGGACGATCCGCGCGGTGTCGCGATCGACGGTTTCCATCACTTCCTTGCCGCGGCTGCCGAGATCGCCGAGCACGACTTGCGAAGTCTGGCACACGCTGCGCAGCTTGTTCAGCCGCGCTTCGCCAGTGGCGACTTCGGCGTTGATGAAACTTTCCAGCTTCGCCATCCCAGTCGCTTCGAGCGTCTCGGAAACATTCTGCCCGCTGAGTTTCGCGGCGAGCGCGGGTTTGGCGGAGACGGGGAAAACGGGGCACGCTTGGCCGATGCGTTCGAGCATCGTTTGCTCGAGATGCTTCTTTATCGTGTCGATCTCTTCGGGCGAACGCAGGTCACTTTGCTGGAGGACGAACGCGACGCGTTTGAGCCACTTTTTGTTGATGAAGCGCAGGAAATCCCACGCGGTCGCGGCCCACGGATTCACGGCGCTGAAGACGAAGAGGATCAGGTCCGCGACCGGGATGAATTGCTCGGTGATCGTCTGATGCTCGGAGACGATCGTGTTTGTGCCGGGCGTATCGACGATGTTGAAATCGCGCAGGAAACCGGAGTTGCGATAACACTCGGCGAGACGATCGGAGACGTGGACGGTGCGCTCTTCCTCGCCGTATTTGAAAACGTAGATGCGATCCGTGGCAGGCAGGACATCGACCTTGCAAAACTCGCGACCGAAGATGGCGTTGAGCAGCGAAGATTTCCCCGCTTTCACCTCGCCGACGACGACGAAAAGAAACGGCTCGCGCAGGTTTTGCTGGAGCTGGTGCAGCGTGTTGATCGTTTCGCTCGGCGCGTCGAGATCGCTCGCGAGCGTTTGCAGCGCGAAGAGCGCGGTGCCGAGTTGCGCGCGGAGGGTGAAATAGTCGTCGCCAATCATCTGCGGGTGGGCATTCGCCTAAAAGCAGGCATCGGATTTACTTACGCAAAAGTGCGAAGACGCAAAGTGCAGAGGAGGAAGCGCAGGTTCCGATCTTTGCGCCTTTGCGTGAGAATTTCTCCGCCGATGCGCCGCGCGGGTCATTTCTTCGTCTTCGCGGCACCAGGTTTCTTCGGTGCCGGAACGTCCGCAGGGCCTTCGGCGACCGGGGTCGCGTTCGTGATTTTTATGGGTGCGGCGGACTTCGGTTTTGGCGCGACGGGTTTGTCCATCGCGATCAATTCGGAGACGGTGACGAATTTGAAGCCGCGTCCGATGAGGCCGTCGAGCGTGTCGGGCATGGCATCGACGGTCGTCTTGTGGATGTCGTGCGCAAGGATGATCGAACCGGCGACGGTGTGGCGCAGGATTTCGCTCTTCACATGCTCGGCATTGCGGATTTTCCAATCCTCCGGATCGACATCCCACAGGATGCACTTGTAACCCCATTTTGCGTTCGCCCATCCGCGCTGATTGGCGGTGAATGCGCCGTATGGCGGACGCATGATTTTCGGCGTGACGCCCGTCGCGTTCACGATCGCGTCGTGCGTTTTTTGAAGCTGCTCCGTCACGCTGCCCTCGGCCATTCTCGAGAGCTGCGGATGCGACCACGAATGATTCGCAACTTCATGCCCCTCGGCGACGATGCGCTTCATGATCGCGGGATATTCCGCCGCGCATTGGCCGACGACGAAGAACGTGGCCTTGATGTTGCGCTGCTTCAGCATATCCAGGAGACGCGGGGTGTTGGCGGCGTGCGGGCCGTCGTCGAAGGTCATCGCGACGTAGGGACCATCGACGTGGCATTGGGAAAACGTGATCTGCTTTTGACCGGCGGGAACGGGCGCGTTCGCATCGGCGGGGAGCGACAGGTGCGGCTCGGCGGATTTTTCGGCGACGACCGGCGCAACTGCGGGCGCGGGCGCGGGCGCAGTGGGCGGCACGGGAGTCTGAGCCGTGGAAAAGGCGGCGTTGGCGAGCAGGGCGCACGCGGCGCCGATGAGACGGAAATTCATGGTGTGGAATGGAGAGCGCGAAAGAAGCACGAAGCGCGGTGGAGGGAAAGCGCGCGTTCTGCGGGCGGGGATGAGAGCGGTTGGGATTTTGGTGGCGCTATCTGATCTGGAGTGGGAGGCCGCTGCGCGGGGCTGAAGTCGAACGCCGAAACCTCCCGCAGGCGAATCCGTCATTTGGATGTTCGATGTTCAGCGCCGCAGGCATCCGTGAACCGCGCCAGGATCGGGCGAAGTTTCTCCACCGTCGCCGCAGGCCACAGGCGGCGATCCGTGACGAGCGCGCTGTTCAGCGCGGTGTGCTCGGGCCAGTTGGGCTCGGTCGGGATTTGTGGGATGACGGTGGCGAGTATGCGTTTCGCGGCATCGGCGTTGGCGTGCAGGTGCGCGATCACCGCGTCGGCGGTCACGGCTTCCTCTTCCATTTTCCAGCAGTCGTAATCCGTGATCATCGCCAGCGTCGCGAGCGCGATCTCCGCTTCGCGCGCCAGCTTCGCTTCGCCGAGATTCGTCATACCGATCACGTCGAAGCCGAGTTGGCGATTCACCTCGCTCTCGGCGCGCGTGGAAAACGCGGGGCCGTCCATGTTCACATACGTGCCGCCTTTGTGCATCGTGAGCCCGAGCCCGGTGCCCGCCGTGTGCAGCAGCTCTTGCAGACCCGCGCTGATCGGGTCGGCGAACGCGATGTGCGCGACGATCCCGTTTCCAAAAAACGTGTGCCGTCCCGCTTGGCTTGTGCGGTCGAAAAATTGCGACGGCAGCACGATGCTGCGCGGCGCGTATTGCTCCTGCAACGAACCCACGGCGGTCACACAAATAATCCACCGCACGCCGAGCGAACGCAGGGCCCAGATGTTTGCGCGATGATTCAGCTCGTGCGGCAGGATGCGATGTCCGCGTCCGTGCCTCGGCAAAAAAAACACCTGCCGCCCCGCGAGCTGGCCACCGAAGATCGTGTCGGAAGGCGGGCCGAAGGGAGTTTCGAGGACGTGTTCGGTCGGATCGGTGAGGCCTTCGATTTGGTAAAGGCCGCTGCCGCCGATGATGCCGATGGCTGGTTTCTGCATCGCGATTTGTTACGCGGGCGGCGGGTGGGATGTCGAAGCAGAAGCGCGAAACAGGCCGGCGCTACTTGCTCACGAGCGGGAGATAAACGTGGAACGTGGTTCCTTTTCCCACGGTGGATTCCACGCGGATGAAGCCGCCAGTTTGCCGCAGAAGGCTCCGGCACGGAGGCGGCGATGACGGCGACGTTCTCGAAGTAATTCCATAAGCTCTCAGGGTTTTCATCCCTCGGGGTGGCGGTGTACATAACACGGTGGCGGACGGGTATATTTCAGACTTCCTGCCAGCACTCCTACCGCTCACTTTCCTCCGCCATGCGCCGCTTTGTTTTTGTCATTCTCACTTTGCTCCTCGCTGCCAGCGCCCGCGCGGTGCAGCTCGGCATCGATCGTTTGCAGGCGGATGGTTTTCAGCAGCTCGCGAGGAAACGCGTGGGGCTGGTGACAAATCAGACCGGGGTGAGTTCGGGCGGGTCGAAGACGCGGGTGATTTTGAAGAACGCGGGGAATGTGAAGCTGGTGGCGCTATTTTCGCCGGAGCATGGGATCGATGGGACGGCGCTGGCGGGGAAGTATGTGCCGACACGGCGCGATGCGGCGACGGGGCTCACGGTGCATCCACTTTACGGGCCGACGCGGAAGCCGACTCGCGAGATGCTGGCGGGGCTGGATGCGCTGGTTTTTGATATGCAGGATATCGGCGTGCGGAGTTACACGTATGTCTCGTG
>JANLQB010000875.1:0-6845 GCA_031367565.1 Verrucomicrobiota bacterium | reverse complement strand
GCGCTGCGTTTGAGCGCCACGGCGAATGGGAGTTATGCGATCCGGCGTCCGCTCGCGGCTGCCTTGGCGGCGGGTGGAACGGTGCATTTCAGTTTCCTTTTTTGACCCGCGAATTCCAGCCCGCTGGCCAATCAGGATTTCCTGCAAGTCGGCTTCGACAATAATCCGAATCCCGCGAGCGGCCCGCCCCGCGTGAGCGTCGGCACGAACCCGATTTCGACCACTTTTCCGCCAAATCAACCGTTCCGCTTTTTCGCCCGCAGCTCGGCAGCCACGGCGAGCAGCATGTTTGACAACACGACGGACATCCAAGGATCGACCACGTATCTGCTCGTCGGAAAAATCTCGCGCACGGGCGGTGGGAATTTCGATCGCGTCGATTTGTTCGTGAATCCATCCACGCTTTCCGAACCCGTGGAGGCGTCGGCGTCGGTCACCGTGGATTCGGGGATTTCCACGCTCTCGCATTTTTTTGTGCGGACGGTGAATCTCGATAGCAACGATGCAAACGTGATCGACGAACTCCGCGTGGGCCTGAGCTTTGGCTCCGTCGTGAGCGACGATGGCGACTCCGACGGAATGCCGGATCGCTGGGAGGAAGCGCACGGTTTTGATCCGCTGAGTGCCGCCGACGCGACGCTGGACGCGGACTCCGACGGGCAAAGCAATCGCGTGGAATACCGCGCCGGTACTGATCCGCGCGATGCGACATCGCTCTTCTCGATCACCTCCGTCACGAGCGACCTCAACGGCCTGATCCTCGAATGGCGCTCGGGACCAGGCCGTCGTTACCACGTCCAGTGGTCGGACGATCTCGTTACGTGGAATGTGTTGAACGACGGCGGGGTGCCTGTCGTGCTCGATGCTTCGAGCGGGAGTCGCACGTCGTTCGCGTTCGTGCCGACGACGACTGCCGAGCGCCGGTTTTACCGGATCGAAGCGCTGCCGTAACCGCCGTGACTCAAAGACGCTCGGCGAGCGCGCGGCGGTCGGCTTTGCCGTTGGGCGTCATCGGGAAGGCGGAAAGGAAGTGGAATTTTCGCGGGAGCATGTAGGCGGGGAGACGCTCGGCGAGTTCCTTTTTTAAGAGCGCGGCCATCTCGAAATCGGTGCCGGTTTTTTCCACGGCGAGGACGACGAACGCCGCGAGCGATTCGATTTTTTCCGCTTTGCGGACGGGGAGGACGACGGCGTCGGCGATTTGCGGGAGGGCGCGGAGGTTGGCTTCGAGGTCGCCGAGTTCGATACGGTAGCCAAACATTTTAATCTGCCCGTCCATGCGGCCGTCGCAGAAAAAAAGGCCGCCGGTTTCGCGCGCCCAATCGCCGGTGCGGTAGGCGCGCTGGCCGTCGCGGTCGGAGAAGGCGTTCGCGGTGAGATCGGCGCGGCGGAAGTAGCCGGGGCTCACGTTTGGACCGGCGATGACGAGTTCGCCGCGCTCGCCTTCGGGCAGGGGCGCGCCGTTTTCATCGCAGATGAGCAGGCGCGTGCCGGGCATGGTGTAGCCGATCGGGAGCGTCTGATGTTTCGCGAGCACGTCGCGATCAATGCGCACGGAGCTGGTGGCGACGGTGGCTTCGGTCGGGCCGTAGGTGTTCCAGACTTCGGCTTCGGGGAAACGGTCGAGGAGTTGCGCGGCGGTTTCGGGCGCAAGCGTTTCGCCGCAGAAAAGGAAACGTCGCAAGCCGGGCAGCATCGTCTGGCTGAAGCTGCGCTCGATCAGACACATCTGGGCGAACGACGGCGTCGAGACCCACGACGTGACGCCGGAACGCGTGAGTTTTTCGAAGAGCGATTTCAGGTTTGCCACGTCTTCTTTCGTGATGCTGAAGAGCGTGCCGCCGGTGACGAGCGCGAGGTAAAGATCCATCACCGAGAGATCGAACGAGAACGGCGCTTGATTGAGAAAGGTCTCCGTCGAGTTGGCGAACTGCTGCTCGCCGATCATCCAGTCCACAAAGGCGGTGAGATTCGCGAGCGTGATCACGACACCTTTCGGCTCACCGGTGCTGCCGGAGGTGAAGATGATATAGAAGGGATCTGTGCCATCCACGCGGCGGAGGGATGCCGCCGGGTTTTCGGTCGCCAGCTCCGCGACTCGCACGGTCGTGAGCGTGAGCGCGGCCTCCGCAGTCTGCACGATCCGCTCAATGCGCTGGGCGGGCAGCGAGGTGTCGATCGGCACGTAGGCGCGACCGCTTTTCACGACGGCCAAAAACGCGATGAGCATCTCGGGTTCCTTGTGGCCGAGCACGACGACGGGGCCGCGATTTTCGCCAAGGTGATTTTCGATCCACGCCGCGAGCGCATCGGAGCGCGTGCAAAGTTCGCGATAAGTCAGCGTGCGATCTCCGCTGATATGCGCGGCGCGATCCGGCGTTTCTTTTCCCCAACGATCGATGCGCTCGATCAAATGCATCGGCTCAGAATCCCTGATAGACAAAGCTCGGCGTGGAAAAATCGCCGCGTCCGTAGAGCGCAATGAGGCCGGCGATAATCGCGACGTAATAGAAAGTCAGCGCGATGACGCGCGTGCGCGGATGGGCGGCTTTCCAAGCGTCCAGCATACGCTCAGGCGGCGAGACGGCGCAGGATGTCGGCCACGAATTTCGCCGGCGTCGCCCACGCTTCACGCTCAAATTCGGCGGGCGAAACCTGGACATCGAGTTCGTGCCCGAGCGCCACGATCAGCTCCACGGTTTTCATGGAATCCAAAATCTGGAGATCGTAGAGCGCGAGTTCGGGGTTCGTGCGGACTTCGTCGGTCTCGGCCACGGAGGCGAGCACGTCGAGGATGATGTCGGTTTTTTCGGCGGTCATACGGAGGATTGCTGAGTAGCGATGGGTCGGGGAAAGGAAAAGGTTCTAAATGCGCCCGTGAAAAAAATCGTCGAGGGCTTTGTTGTAATAAAGCCAGCCCTCGCCGCTGAGGTGATCCTGAAAATCGTAGAGAAACGCGGGATCGTTTTCGTGGTCGCGGAAAAGCATGAGCGGATATTTGAACTCGCCCGCCATCGACTGGAGCCGGTCCACGAAACCCTGCCGGCTTTCCTTGTCGAGCCCATAGACTTCGAGCCGGATGTCTTCGAGCGGCATGCAGAGGAAGAGCGGCTTTGCGCCGAGCTCCTGGCAGGTGCGGAGCAGGAGTTTGAAATCCGTCCACTCGTCCGATTTCTCCAGGCCGATACGGAAATTCTTCGCGCGTTCCACGGCCTTGGTGCGATCCACCATCTGCCGGCGCTTCGTCACTTCGCTTTGTTTCGCGCTCAGCGCCTTCGCATTCGCCGCCTTCCCCGCGCCTTTCAAAATGTCCGCCCAATTCAGCACGCGCAGCACGGTTTTGGTCGTCGGGTTCAGCTTCTCGTCTTCATCCAAAATGTGCAGCGCAGCCTCCAGATGATCCTGCCCGCGACCGATTGCGTTCTGCAATTTCCCCAACGGCACGATCGCCGCATACAGCGCGCGGTCGAGGCGCGAATCCCCGACCAGCCGGCGCACCCCGAAATCAAGCAGCCATGTGTTATCCGTCGTCGTGGGAAATTCCAGCATCCGGCCCGCGATGTCGCGCTTCAGCTCGAGGCTCAACTCATTGCTGAAGATCAGAGCCATCGCCTGCATCGTGGAAAAATTTCCCTCGTAGTAAGTCACGTCCGTTTCCTCCGCGAGGAACCAGCCCGGCGAGATGGAATATACGAGCTTTCGCCCGCGCACTTCGGAGCCGACGGCGGCGAGTTTTTGCAGGATGTTCAGCGAGGTCGCGCCTGGTTTGCCGACGGGGAAGACCGTGAAGCCCGTGGGGTAATCCTTAAAGAATTGCACCGGGTTGTTCGGCATCTCTTTCGCCAGCTCGGAGCTGCCGTACATCATGAGCAGGTTCGGCTGACGAAACGCTTCTCGCTGCAACACGGCGCCCTGCAATTTCTCCTCCGAAAACTCCGGCGCGAGGGCGTGGATGTAGCGCCCCTCGATCGAGCTGCACCAGTCCAGACCGATCGTCACACCGACAGCCGCGAGCGCCATCGCGATGGCGACGGCTCGCAGATGGGAAAGGCTGGATGACGATTTTGGTGCGGTGGGCATTGGCGTCGGTAAAACGGATTTCACCATTCGGAAGTCGCGGCAACGCAGGGGTGAACGCTCCCGCCGACTGCCCGATCAAGGCACAAAAGGAACCGCAGGCCACGTCGTTTATTAGTTTCGCCTTCTGGCCGCAGATTCCTAACGTGTTCGCACATGAGCGAACCTGCGCCCGAAAAACCCAAGCGCCGTCCGCGTTACGCCGGCAAAAACCCGCGCCACTTTTCCCAGAAATACAAGGAGCACCAGCCCGAGTACTACGCCGATGACGTCGCGAAAATCCTGTCCAGCGGCAAGACGCCCGCGGGCACGCATCGCCCGATCATGGTCCGCGAACTCCTCGATATTCTCGCGCCGAAACCGGGCGACCTGATCGCCGATTGCACCCTCGGCTACGGCGGTCACGCCCGCGAACTCCTCGCCGCCATCCAGCCCGGCGGCCATCTCATCGGCCTCGATACCGATCCCCTCGAACTCCCCAAAACCGAAGACCGCCTGCACGCGCTCGGCTTCGGTCCCGACACCTTCACCGCGCATCGGACAAACTACGCCGGCCTCACGAAAATCCTTCCCGCGCCCGCCGACGCCATCCTCGCCGACCTCGGCCTTTCCTCGATGCAGATCGACAACCCAGAGCGCGGCTGCACCTACAAACACGACGGCCCGCTCGACCTCCGCATGAACCCCGAGCGCGGCCAGCCCGCCAGCGCCCTCCTTTCCACGCTCGACGAAAAGCGCCTCGCCGCCCTGCTCACGGAAAACGCCGACGAACCCAACGCCACCCCCCTCGCCTGCGCGCTGCTCCGCACGCCCATCGCCACCACCACGCATCTCGTGAAAACCATCCGCACCGCTGGCGGCGACGACGACACCGTGCGCCGCGTTTTCCAAGCGCTCCGCATCGCCGTGAACGACGAGTTCAGCGCGCTCGACACGTTCCTCCGCCAGCTCCCGCTCTGCCTGAAACCGGGCGGTCGCGTCGCGATCCTCAGCTTTCATTCCGGCGAAGATCGGCGCGTGAAAAAGGCATTTCAGGCCGGCCAGCGCGACGGCACTTATCGCGACGTTTCGCCCGACATCATCCGACCCACTGCCGAAGAAACTCGCGCTAACTCGCGCGCAAGCAGCGCGAAATTGCGCTGGGCCATTCGATAGATTTTACCCGAACCGCTCGGAGACCGACTCGCAGAGCCGGATGAAAGTCTCCTGCGCCAAATCCAGCCGCCGCCCTTTCCAATGCAGCACACCCCAGCGTCGCTTCAGCTTTCGCCGTCCGAGTGGAAGCGTGACGAGTGAACCGGCCTCGATTTCCTTTTTCGCCGTCCACGGAGCCATGATGCTGATGCCGAGGCCGAGCTTCACGAGCTCTTTGATCGCTTCCATGTTTCCAAGATCAAGCAGGCTGTGGAGGACGATTTTTTCCTCGCGAAAATATTCCTCGATCATCTGAAAGGTGTAGCTCGTCTTGCCGTAGAGGATGTAGTGCTGGCGCGCGATGTCGTCGCGCGGGACCCGCCCCGACTTGGCCCACGGATGGATCGGGCTGAGCGCGAAGAGGAGTTCGTCGGTGAAGAGCGGACGGAATTCGAGCGAATCTTCGCGGCGCGGTTCGAGATTTACGGCGAGGTCGATGCGGTGGGCGCGCAGCGAGGCGATGGCTTCGGGCGTGTCGCCGGGCTCGATGGAAATCGCGCAGCGTGGGAAGCTCTCCTTAAATTCGCGCAGCACGGCAGGCAGCACATACTGGCACGCGGTCGTACTCGCGCCGATGCGCAGGCGGCTGCTTCCCCACTTACCGAGATGGCTCAGCTCCAAGCGCGCGGCAGTCATCTCATCGAGGATCTTTTCCGCCCGCACGAGCAGTTGCTCACCCGCTTGCGTGAGCATCACCGATTTGCCCACCCTGTCTAAAAGGCGGCAGCCGATCTCCTCTTCGAGCGCCTTGATCGCGTAGCTGATCGCCGACTGAGTGAGGTGAAGTTCGTGCGCCGTGCGCGTAAAACTGCCCGTCCGCGCGAGGACGGTGAAAGCGCGAAGTTGCCTGCTATCGAGCGGTTGCGACATGTATGAATGATTTTCATCATCTCCATCAAAAAGTCGCAATCTGTTTCTACCTCCCGCAGCGACCCCGTGGCACGCGGAACGCTAGATGCGGCGCGCATCGCCAAAGTGAATACATCGCTGCGCAAAAATCATCGCTCGCCTCCGCTGCGAGTGGGTTTCGTCCCACTTGCAGATTGCGCGCCACTCGTCATGGCCGAAGCACTCGGGCGGTTCGCGATGCTTGGCCTAAATGTGGAACTACCCCGCGAAGTCGGCTGGGCCACGATCCGCGACGCGATCCCGCTTTCCGACGCGAGCGCGTCTCGGACTGGTTCCGCACGGGCATTTTCAAAAAAGCCCAACAACTCCGCCACCACCTGACCCACACACCATGACCCCACTCGACCGCCGCCGCTTCATCACCAAAACCGCCAAAGGCGCGGGCCTCGCCGCCCTTTTCGCTGGCCTGCCGAAAGGCTGGGTCGGCTCTGCGTATGCGGACGACGCGCCGGAAACGGCGGATATGAAGTTTGGCATCATCGCGCTGACCGACTGCTCACCGATCGTCATCGCGCATGAAAAGGGGCTATTCAAAAAGTACGGCATCAACGCGACGATCAACAAAGGCGCAAACTGGGCGGCGATCCGCGACTCACTTTCCAATGGGGACAATCAGGCGACGCACATGCTGCTCGGGATGCCGATCGCGTCCACGATGGGCCTCG
>JANLQB010000873.1:0-3039 GCA_031367565.1 Verrucomicrobiota bacterium | reverse complement strand
GCTTGTTTCGATGCGCAAATGGCTCGGCGGTGCGCGGCCCTGCATCGCCGCGGTGAGCGCGGGCCAGCGCGAGGACGGGCCTTCCGCCGAGATGCCGATCGCGTCGCCCGTTGTATTGAAAGCGACGAGGGACGCGTAAGTCGGCAGCGCCACGCGAAAGGGCACACCGAGCTTTCCAGCCTGCCGCACCCATTCCTCTGCGCGTGCCGGATCGGTCAGCTTTTGCGCGTTCTCGATGCGGCGCGGCGGGGCGACGCTGTGGACTTGTAAAACGAACCGTCCATTTTCCCGCGCGAGTGTGGAAAACTCGGAATGATTCAACCAGCTCGGCAGCACCGTCGGGCAGACTGGCATTTCGATCGGCGGCACGCCGTTTTTCCGCGCCTCATCGAGCCGCTCGCGCGCGGTCGCGACGATCGTTTTCATGGCGAGTGAATCGGCGAGGAACGGCCCAGAAAACGGATCGACTCGAATCGCCAGCGCGAGCGGTTTTCCCGTGGCTTTGAGTGCCGCAAAATCCACGGCAGGCCGCACGATCTTCGGTGGCGTGACGGCTACGTTCACCTCCGCCGCGAGTATGGCGAAGTTGCGCAAATCCGCTGCGCCATTTTCCACCAGCGCCGCGCGCAGCTGCGGCGTCCACGCGCGCTGCCATACGTAGCGCATCGTGCTACATCGTGCTGCATCGGCGCAGCGGGCGGGCGGCAGCCCGCGAGGGCGAGGCTGAGCAGGAGGAGCACCGGAGTTTTCATCGGCGCGCAGTCTATGCGGGAAATACGCTGACGAAAGACGCGGGTGCGATACGGTGCGGGTCTTGCAAACGGAAGACGAAGACCACTACGCCACGCTCGGGCTCGATCGACGCTGCACGGCTGCGCAGATTCGCAGTGCATACCGGCTGCTCGCGAAACGGTTTCATCCCGATCTGAATCCCGATTCAGCGGAGGCGCTGGCGCGGTCGCAGGCGCTGAATGCGGCTCATGAAATCTTGTGCGATCCCGCGCGGCGGCGGGCGTATGATCGCGATCTGGGAACTCGCGAGATCCCGGCGGCTGCTCCGCGGCGGGCGGGGAAAATCGAGCGAAATATCGCGCAGGATGTGAATCTGCGGATCGAGGAATTTCTACGCGGCGCGACGCTGCGGGTGACGGTGCGCGATCCGGCAAATCCGAATGGAGAGGAAGTTTTTGAATTGGTGGTGCCGCCCGAGTCTGCGCCAGGTACGCGCATCCGGCTTCCGCGCGCGGATCCTTTTGAAGGCGGCTATGTCATCGCGCGGCTGCGCGTGTTGCCGGGGTTTCGCTTCAAAGCGCGAGGGCCGGATCTGAAGTGCGATCTTCGCATCAATGCGCAGCGCGCGGCGAAAGGCGGATCGGAAATGATGCCCGGACCGACGGGCGGACCTTTGCGCGTGGAAATTCCGGCAGGTGTTTCGCGTGGCGAGGTTTTGCGGATTCGCGGGGAAGGTCTGCCGAAGCCGCGAGGCGGACGCGGCGATTTGCTGGTGCGGGTGACTTACCGGCCCGAGGTCCGAATTTCGCGAAGCTGACCGGTGCTCACTCCGGCAGGTCTTCCATCGGACCGGCGGCGGGCTGGAGCGAGCGGGAGGCGAGGATTTCGGGAAGGAGCGTGAGGTTTCCCAAAAGGATGAGGCCGATGCAAAACCAGCCGACATTCACGAGAGAGTAGTGCGTGATGGCGTGGAAGGCGGCGAGCGGCGCGATGATGCCGCGCACCCCGGTGAGCAGCGCGTGGATGGACATGTAATCGGCAACGTGACGCGCGGGCGCGAGCTTCGTGACCCAGAGCGCCCAGGCGACATCGCCGCCCGCGACGGAGATGCCAAAGATGATCGCGCCCGCGAGGAGGCCGGGCATCGTGTTGCTCGTGAAAAAGGTGAGGATCGAGATGGCGAAGCCGACGTTCAGCGTGGCGCGCAGGGTGAAAAAATTCATGCGGTCGAAGGCCATCCCGCAGAAGGGCGTGACGATGAGGCGTGCGATATTCGGCACGACGCCGGTGACGAGCGCGATCTGATCGCTGCTGAGCGAAACGCCGTGCGCGGGATTCGCGAGATACTCGATCCGCAGCGGGAGCGTGATGAGATTTCCGAAGCCCATGAGCATCCACGAGATGAGCACCTGGCGGAAAAGGCGGTCATGGCGGACGTGCTTGAATGCGCGAAATGGATGCGCGGATTCCGACGGCGCGAGCGGCTCGGACGGGATGCGCGTGAGGCAGAAACAAGCGCCTGCGAGCGCGAGCGTGAAGGCTCCGAGCAGCCAGCGGAAATTCTCCATATTCCGCGCGAGCACCCAGCCGCCGAAGTAGCTGAAGCCGACGGCGACGGCGATGCGGACCATGAAGGCGCGGGAGAAAAGTCTTCCGCGCGAGTCGCCGGGATAGTTCTCGTGAAAGACCTGCGTCATCAGCGGCACGATCGCCGCCATGGAAAAGGTCGCGAGCATCGAGCCCGCGATAAAGATCGGCAGACTTGGATTGCCAAATGCGGCAGCCATGCCGAACGCGCCGAGCGCGACGATGGCGGCGGCGGCTTGGGCGACGGGCCAGCGAAGGCGCTGGGCGAGATTCACGACGAGCGGGCCGCAGATGAGGCCGAGACTTTGCCCGGCGACGAGAAGCGCTTTCTCAGTCGGCCCCGCGTGGAACCAGCGCACGGCGATGAGCAGCAGAAACGTCGTCTGCGCCGTCTCCAGGACGCCGGTAAAAACAGCACGCCACTTTTCCGCGCGATACGTGAGGTCAGTGCGTGCGAGGCGCGTCAGCGATTGCGCCACTCGGATTTCCCTGCGTTACTTCTCGGCCTCGGCGCGCTTCATTTCGGCGGAAAGGTTGGAGACTTTCTGCCGCATGATTTTGCCCGACTTGAACTTCACTGTGGCGCGCGGCGGGATGACGAAGCTGCTGCCCGGTTTGTTCGGATTGCGCCCGACGCGGGCCTTCGTGAGGCGCACTTCGAAAACGCCGAAGTTGCGGAGTTCGACGGTGTCGCCTTTGGCGAGCGCGTCGGTGAGGTGA
>JANLQB010000496.1:0-7495 GCA_031367565.1 Verrucomicrobiota bacterium | reverse complement strand
TTTCGATCGCCGCGCGAAACGGCAGCAGAT
Organism: Verrucomicrobiota bacterium; assembly: GCA_031367565.1. GTDB lineage: Bacteria > Verrucomicrobiota > Verrucomicrobiia > Chthoniobacterales > Chthoniobacteraceae > JANLQB01. The sequence goes on along the minus strand of JANLQB010000496.1, from coordinate 7,465 downwards.
ATCCGAGCGCCTCCGCGTGCTGGAGCGCAAAGGCGAGCGGAGCGCTCGTGCGATCGAAGCTGTGAATTTCCACGCACCGATCGGCGCATGATTCGAGCACCGCGACCGCATTTGCTGCCGCGCCGAGGCCGACATCCCACACGATAAAACTCCCCGGCTCGGCCGCCGCGCGCTCCACGAGTCGCTGGCCGCGCACATGCAGCGCGCGGGCTTCAGCCATCGGGCCGATCACGGGATGAAACGTCTCGCCAAATTCCAGCGAACGCACACTGCGGTCGCCGGATTGCACGGTCACGATCTGAAATTCCGGCGGTTGGATTGACATCGGCGCAGCGTAATGGCGCATTTTGAAAGTCCGCAACGCTCGCGCGGGCGTATCCATATTTTTGCAACTGCTCCACTCGTGAACACTCCCGAAGCTGAAACCGTCGAAATCTCGCGCATCGCGCCGGTGATGGTGCTGCCGAATACGCTGCTCTTCCCGGACTCGCTGCTACCGCTTTTTATCTTCGAAGAGCGATACCGGGCCATGCTCGCGTGGGCTTTAGAAAACGATCGCATGTTCTGCATGGCGCTGATCCGGCAGGGGCGCGAGGACTGGACCTCGACGGACGATTTCCATCACATCGCCGGGCTCGGCCTCATCCGAGCGAGCGTGGCGCGCGAGGATGGCACGTCGCATCTCATTCTCCAGGGTGTCGCGCGGGTGAAGTTCATCCGCTTTGTCCAAACGGAGCCGTTCGTGATGGCGGAATTCCGCGAACTCCCTGCCGTGAGCGCGGTCCCCGAAGACGCGGCGACGCTGAGCGCGATCGTATTGAAACTGTGCGCGCAATTTCGCGAACGCGGCTTTGAGCTTCCCGAAGCGTTGGAGAATCAATTCAACTCGGCGTCCGACGCCGGCACGCTTTCCGATCTCGTCGCGCACACGCTGCTGCGCGATCCGTATCGGCGACAAAGTGTGCTAGAAGCGTCCGACGTTTCCACGCGCTTGCGCACGCTCATCGGCCATTTGCGCGAGGAACTCAGCTCGTGAACTGCAACTCCGCGAGTCGCCGATATGTGCCGCCTTCCCGGACGATCAGCTCCTCGTGCGTGCCGCTTTCCGTCACGCTTCCGCCTTCGATCACGTAAATCCGATCGCACTGACGGATCGTGGAAAGGCGGTGCGCGACGATGAAGGCGGTGCGGTTTTCCAGCAGCGCGGTGAGCGCGCTTTGGATGAATTGTTCGCTCTCGCTGTCGAGCGAACTGGTCGCTTCATCGAGGATCAGGATCGCCGGATCGCGCAGCAGCGCACGCGCGATGGCGATGCGCTGGCGCTGACCGCCGCTGAGTTTCACACCGCGCTCGCCGACGAGCGTCTCGAAGCCTTCGGGAAAACGGTCGATGAATTCCACACAATGCGCCCGCGCGGCGGCGTTGCGGATTTCATCATCGCCCGCGCCGGGTCGGCCATACGCGATGTTCTCGCGGATGCTCCCGCCGAAGAGCAGCACCTCCTGCGGCACGATCGCCATATTCCCGCGAACGCTGTGCAGCTCGAAATCCGCGGCGGATCGGCCATCGAAAAGGATGCGGCCAGATTCCGGTTCGTAGAAGCGGAGCAGCAGCGAAACGATCGTCGATTTCCCCGCGCCGCTCGGGCCGACAAGTGCGATGCGTTCGCCCGGTTTCGCCTCCAGCGAAAGTTCGCGCAGCACGGGCAGATCGGGTCGCGACGGATACCGGAAGGAAACGTGATCGAACGTCACCGCGCCGCCGAGACGTTCCGCCGGTTTCGCGTTGGAAAGTTGCTCCGGCTCCTCGGCAAGCAGTTCACGCACGCGCTGCGTCGCGCCGAGCGTCTTTTGGATTTGCGTGAAAATCTCGGCGAACGAACTGACACTGCCGCCGACAAAAATCGTGGAGAGGACGAAGCGCGTGAGTTCGCCGTGCGTGAGCACGCCGGCTTGCATGAGCCGCGCGCCGTACCACATCACGAGCACGATGCTTCCGAAGATGCCGACGATGATGAAGGAGATGAGCCCGGCGCGAAGTTTCGCGCTTTTCAAAACGATTTTGAGAAAGCCATCGAGTCCAGCGGCGTAGCGCGTTGTCTCATGCTGTTCGTTTCCAAACGCCTTCACGTTCGCGATGCCTTGCAGGGTTTCCTCCACGATCGTCGCAGTTTCCGCGAGACGATCTTGCGCACTGCGCGAGAGCTTGCGGATGCGGCGGCCGAAGAGCACGCCAAGCAGGATCAGCAGCGGAAACGACGAGATCATCACGAGGCTGAGCCGCAGCGAAGTTGCGGCGATCAGGCCGATGCCTCCGACGAGCAACATCGTCTGCCGGATCGCCTGCGCGAAGGTGAACGTGAGCGTGTCCTGGATTTGCGCGAGGTCGTTCGAGAGCCGGCTGGAAAGCTCGCCGACGCGGTGTTCGCCGAAGAAGCGCATCGGGAGCGAGATAAGACGCGAATACAAATCGCGCCGCAGCGCGACCACCGCGCTTTCGCCGACTTTGTTGAACGAGTACGACGAGAAGAATGTAAACGCGGCCTGCACCACGAGGCTGCCCGCGAGGAAAAGCGCGACTTGATTCACGTCGCGCATCCACGGCGGCAGCGTGGGCACTTTCACCGACGGCACCGCAGCATCGAGCAAGTTGCCGACGAGATACGGAAACATGAGACCGAAGCCCATGCTGATGAACGACGCCAGCATCGCGAGAATGAAGCGCCGCCGCCACGGGCGAACGTAGCGGAAAAGCCCCGTGAGCTCGCGGTAGCTGGGTTTGGATTCGGTGTTCGCGGGCATGGTGGAAAGAAGACGGACACCGAGTCAGGACGGACGCATCCGGCTTTTACCGGTCCGCAAAAACGGCGGCGGTTATTCCCGGTCGATCGGCTTCAGCTCGCGAATCCACACGTTGCGAAAGCGCATCGGATTGCCGTGATCTTGCAGCGAGATGTTTCCTTTTTCGGGATGCGGCGTGTAGGTGCCGACTTGGAGATGCGGCGTCGCGCCGGTGAGCTGCGTGTGGTTTTGCGTGATGACGCCGTTGTGGAAAATCGTGGCGTACGCGGGCGTCTCCAGCTTGCCTTCCTTGAAGCGCGGGCTGTTGAAAATGATGTCGTACATCTGCCACTCGCCGGGCTTGCGGGAGGAGTTCACGAGCGGCGGCGTCTGGCCGTAGATCGCGGTCGCCTGGCCATCGGGATAGGTCGGATTTTCAAAGCAATCGAGCACCTGAATCTCGTAGCGACCGTAGAAAAAGACGCCGCTGTTTCCGCGACCCTGCCCGTTGCCTTTTGGCGGCGGCGTGGCGAATTCGATGTGCAATTGCACGTCCGGCCCGAACTCCTCGCGCGTCGCGAGTGTCCCGGTTCCCCCGACGACTTCAAAGTATCCGCTCTCCACTTTCCACTTCGCATCCGCATCGCCGCTCTTCCACTTCGAGAGATCTTTCCCGTCGAAAAGCACGATCGCATCGCTCGGCGCATCGACGACCATCTTGTCAGGATTCCATGAACCCGGCGTCACAATTTTCGGCTGCGGACGGAGCCCGTCGTGGACGTGCCATTTGCTGCCGGGAATGAGCGGCGTATCCTGATGGCCGAGCTTGTCCTCGACGGCGGGAGCGATGGAAAAAGCGGCGACGAGAAGTGCGCTGGCGAGATAGGGAGACGAGAGTTTCATTGGGGTAGAGATGGAGTTGAGGCGCGAGCATACGCAGATGCGCACGGTGGCTTGAAAGAAGAAAGATCAAGCCTCTCGCAGCTTCCCATCGCGGGAAACGCGCCACCATTTCCCCGCCCACCACACGCGCGGTGAAAGCCACGCGAGCAGCCAGCAGAGCGTTTCCACGAGATCGGAAAATAATCCCGCAAACGGAATGGGTGAACGGGAGATTCCGAGCGTCTTCGCGAGGCCGTTGCCGAAAGCCATTTGCAGCCACGTGGCGAAAATCCATCCGACAAACAGGGGACCGAACGACTCACGCACCGCTGATGAAAAGAGAATCAGCGAAAGGCCGATCCACGCGCTGTGCGTGAAAATCATGCCCGCGAAGCCGGCGGGGTCGCACACGCGATACGTCACCGCGACGCGCCGCTGATGCTGCCAGTATGCGCGCCAGGTCATCGGGTCGCTATCGAGCGTGGCGACTTGCTGGCTGAGACGGATCGTGCATCCCGCTTTTGCCAGCGCCGAGCCAAGCCGATTGTCCTCCGCGAGTTCTTCAGAAAATGCCGCCCAGCCGCCCACGCGCGCCAGATCACTGCGGCGAAGCGCCGTGCAGGCTCCCAACGTGAAGGTGAGTTGACTAAAACGATTCACGAAAAAGAGGCCGGGCCACAGCGAACAGAGCGTCGGCTCCGCATCGAGCGCTTGCGGCAGCGAAGCGGCCCGTGCGAAGCGGTAGCCGCACGTCATCACGTCTGCGCCGCTCGCCACCCACTCGCGACGAAACGCATCGAGCCAAGCCGCGTCGATCATGGCTTCGCTGTCGCTCAAAACCAAATACTCGCCCGTCGCGGCGGACTCCATTTGCACCAGTTTGGAAATCTTCGGATTCAGCGCCGCATCCGCGCGGCAGCGCACGAGCACGATGTCTCGCTCCGCGAACTCCGCGCGGATCGCTTCACCGATCGCCGCCTCGGGCGAGGCGTCATCCACGCCGAGCACCAGTCGATCGCCGGCCCGCATCGCCTTCGCTAGATCACTCAGCTTTTCCGCCAATGCAGGCACGCCGGATTTAATCGGACGCAACAAAGTGAGCGGCGGCAAACGGTCATCCGGGGTCGCGGTCGCTAGCGCTTCGCCGCGCCACTTCCGCGCAAAAATCACCGCGAGCATCGGGTAAAGTGTCGCAGTGATGCCGACGGCGATTTGAGCTACGATGAAAATCAATCCCGGCCAGGTCATGCCTTGCGTGAAATTGGAAAGGTGGGCGAGAACATCGGGATCGCGCGAGTGTGTCTGCGCGATCCGCATTTTGAAAACCCTCATCCTCACTGGCGACGATTTTGGCCGCAGCGCGCGCGTCAATGAAGCCGTCGAACGCTGTCACCGAATCGGGGTGCTCACCCACGCGAGCCTCATGGTGAATGAACCCCATGCCGAGGAGGCCGCGGAAATCGCGCGGCGCTACCCACAGCTTCACGTCGGCCTGCACCTCACGCTGTGCGCGGGGCGTGCCTCTCGCGTTTCCGCGCTCACGGATGCGGCGGGAAACTTCGAGCCGTCGCCCGCGAAGGCTGGCCTGCGCTATTTTTTCCGCCCATCGCTCGCGGCCGCACTGGCCGGAGAGATTCGTGCGCAGTTTGAAAAATTCCACGCGCTCGGCTTTCCGCCGACCTACTGGGATGGGCACACGCACCTGCATCTCCATCCGACGATCTTCGACCTCACGCTCCCGATCGCCATCGAACATGGTTTCACCTTCACGCGGTTAGTTCGCGAGCCAAAGCCGCGCAGCGTTCTCGGGCTCGTTTTTGCGGCTCTGAGTTCGCGAGCGCGTCCGCGCTTATGCACGCACGGCATCGGTTTCGCCGATCATGTCAGCGGTTTGCGTGAAACCGGACGGATGACCAACGCCGCCTTTCGCCAACTCCTCACGCGGGCACCGCATGGGACGACGGAGATCTATTTCCATCCGGGAGCTGACTCTGAGGAATTGGAAGCGTTGTGACCGGCGAACTCCGGGGAGCCCGCGCGCTATTTTTCCTCCGGCAACGGCTTACCCTTCGTCTCCGGCGCGAAGAAGACCGTGATGATGCCGACGAGGAAGATCACGCACATCGCCATCGCGGAATAACGCAGCGGCAGCGGGTGAGCGAATTTTCCGAAAACATCCTTTGTCAGGATGGCCGAGTAAAAGCTGCCAGCGGCGGCGGCGAAGCGTCCGAGATTGTAGCAAAAGGAAATGCCCGTACTGCGCAGGCGGCCGGGAAACAGCTCTGGCAAATAGATCGCGAAACCCGCGAACGGTCCGAGCTGCACCGCACCCATGAGCGGCATCATCCAGTAGGCATCCTGCGGCGAGTCCATTTTCCAATAGACGAACGCGGTCACGAACAGCGCTGCGGTGAATCCGACGATGAACGCCGGCTTCCGTCCGAAGGCGTGGGCCATGCGCGTGAAGAGCCACATGCCCGTCGCCGCCCCGAGCATATTGAGCAGGTAGGCGTAGCTGATGGCATTGGCCGCCTGCGCTTTCGCGGCAGCGGGCGCGAGGCCGGTCTTTTCGTAGTGCGTTTGGAAAACGGTCTTTTGCAAGTCCACCGCGTATTCACCGATCGCCCACAGCCCGACGACACCGGTCGAGGCGATGAGCGCGCCGACGATCAGATTTTTGCGCCAGCGTTTGTCCGACAGCAGACTCACGTACGGTGAAAAAATACTCCCCGTCGGCAGCTTGCCCTCCGCTTTCAGGCGCAGCCACGGCTCGGGCTCTTTCAGTTTTTTGCGCGTGAAAATGATCATCAAGGCCGGAAGCGCGCCAATGAGAAACATCCAGCGCCAGCCGCGATCGGGCGAGAGCGCGCCAGAGGCTTGCAGGGAGTCGATGCCCATTTTGCAAAAGCCCGCCATCACGTTACCAATCGTCGAGAGGACTTGCAGCAGACCGAGCGATTGCACGCGCGCGCCGCTCGGCACCGTCTCCGCGATGAGCGCCACGGCCAGCCCGAAAACTCCGCCGACGCCGAGACCGGTGAGAAAACGGTAGATGGTGAAATCCACTTTTCCGACGCTAACGAACGTAAGGCCGGTGAAGCCCGAGTAGATGAGGATCGTCACCATCAGCATCTTCGCGCGGCCATAGCGATCGCCGAGCGCGCCGAAGATCATCCCACCCACGCCCCAGCCGATGAGGAACCAGGCGGTGACGACTTTTCCAAAAGCCTGAATCTCCGGCCCGGTCGCGCCCTGCATAAGCGAGGTGAGCGCCGGGATGCGCGCGAGCGAGAAAAGGCGCTGATCGAGACAGTCAAAAAACCACGCCGCCGACGCGACGATGAAGACGAACCAGTGGTAGGGCGTGAGCAGTTTCCACCAGCTTTTTTCGGGGGTTGGCATGGGCGGGGAAGATGGTCGGCGGGGCTGAGACGGCCAAGGAAAAACAACGTGGATCGCGACCGCGATTTCGGCTGACTTCGCAAACGTCGCCCACTTACATTCCGCCGCGTTGCGCTAAATTTTCTCCCACATTTTCCCATGCCCTACTCCATCCCACTCGAAGACACCTACGCAGACATCATCGGCAAAGCCATGCGCGGCCTGAAACTGACCGACGCCGAGGTCGCGGCGAAAGCGGGCGTGACCGTCGATGCGCTCGCCAGTTTGAAGGACGGGAGCTTTGACGAAGCAACCGTGCGCGCCGTGGCTCCGGTTCTCGGCATCGGTGCCGATGCGCTCGTGGCGATGGGTAAGAAGGAATGGCGTCCGCAGCCCGTGACCGTCGCCGGGCTCGCGTGTTT
>JANLQB010000485.1:0-4482 GCA_031367565.1 Verrucomicrobiota bacterium | reverse complement strand
CCGACGGCCTTGCCGAATTGCAGCGGGATTTGAAAACGCCACACGCCGTCGCTAAGCCCGTGGCCCGTGTCGGCGGTGGGAAGATAGACTTTCGGCGCGAGGCCGATGGCGGGCCGCCAGGACTTCGGATCTTCGTCGAGGAAGCGCCATTTGATTTTGAACTCCGTGTCGCCGTAGTCGAACGCATCGGTGCCGCCGCTCGGCCAGATGTGCTTCGTGTAGGTGGTGAGATTCAGCCGCACGTTGGGCACGACGGCGTAGTTCCAATCGAGCACTTCCGTGAGATTGTCGCCGCCGGAATTGTGCTCGCCGGTGAAGCCCATCTTGATTTCCCAGCCGGGGGAAAAGTTCGGGTCGTCGGTGTAGAATGGCGAGTCCGCGCGGGAGGTCGCGGCGATGGTGGTGGTGAGCGCCGCCGCCCAAAAGATTTTGCGCAGGCCGTTGCGTGGTGTGGTCGGTTTCATCTTCAAATAAATCCAAATGCCGCTCAGCGTGAGCAGCACGAGCGCGAAGCCCCACAGCATCGCGCCGACGAGGCCACCGTCGCCAAACCACTCGCCGCTGTGCAAGCGCATCATCAGCGGCTTGTCCGCATAGCTCTCGACGCGCAGCACCGCGCCAGTTTTCGCGCTCGCGACGACCTGCCGGCCCTCGCCACCGCCGGGCTTGCCGAGAAAAAATGTGAGCGTCGGTTCGTCGCCCTTCATCTGCCAGACGACTTTGTCCACGGGTGCCGCGCCGACTTTTTCCGCGACGGCCGCGCGGGCTTTCGCGAGCGTGGCGGCGAAGTCGGCGTCGGGTGATTGCGTGGTGATTGGCGAAACTTGCTCGCGCAGTTTTTCTCGCAACGCCTCGTCCGCACCGAAGAACTCGACGCCCGCGAGCCACACGCCGGTGCAAGACGCCCACAACAGAAACAGAGCGGCGGGCACGCTGATCCAGCGGTGCCATTTGCGGAGGGTGGCGGAAGTCATGCGCGAAAACTAGGGTACTCGACTCCGCGAGGCACGGAGCGACCGATTACATTTCCATCAGTTTCCGGCCGCGCGCGGGAGCATGAGGGTGAACGTCGCGCCGGGGCCGCTCGCGGCGGTGAGCGTGCCGCCGTGGAGTTCGGCGATGCTCTTCGCGATGGCGAGGCCGAGGCCGGCGCCGCCTCCTCGCGCGGGGTCGGCGCGGTAGAAGCGGTCGAAGATGCGCGGCAAATGCTCGGGCGCGATGCCGGGGCCGGTGTCGCTCACGGTGAAAATCGCCGCGCCACTTTCCTCCGCGACGCGCACGGTGACAGTGCCGCCGCGCGGGGTGTGGGCGAGAGCGTTGGTCACGAGATTGGTGAGCGTGCGGCGGAGCATCGCGGGTTCGGCATCCACGCAGGCTGTGCCTTCGACGATGAGACGCACGCCCTGTTCCTCGGCGGCGGCTTCGTGAAAATCGCGCACGACCTCCGCCTCCGTGCGGGCGTCGAGCGACTGCCGGGCGATGCGCGGCTGCGGTTGCTCGGCGCGGGCGACGAACAGCAAGCTCTCGATCATGCGCGAGAGGCGATCCAGTTCTTCGAGGCTGGAGGCGAGCACGTCGCGGTAAGCCTCCGGTGTGCGGGCTTGCGTGAGTGCGATCTCGGCCTCGCCGCGCAGATTGAAAAGCGGCGTGCGCAGCTCGTGGGCGAGGTCGGCGGAAAATTGCGAGAGCCGCGTGAAGGATTCGTCGAGCCGCGAAAGCATCGCATCGAAAGCGGTGGCGAGCGCGCACAGTTCGTCGGGCCATCCGGCAGGTGCTAGGCGCTCGTGCAGTTGTGCCGCGTGGATGCGCGCGGCGGCGGCAGCCATCTCCGCGAGCGGACGCAGCCCTCGCCGCGTGACCGCCCGTGCCAGCGACGCCGCGAGCGCGACACCCGTGAACACCAGCGCGCCGAGCAACCACGCGAAGCCCACCATGAACTCGCGGTCCTCCGTGCGGTCCTGCGCAACCTGCACCCGCCAGCCGGCCTCGTCGGCAGCGGCGAGCAGCAGCCATTTGCCTTTCGCACGCCATTCGCGCGGACGCTCGACACTCGCACCATCGAACGCTGCGGAGGGCGCGAACGCGGACATTTCCGGCGACTCCGCCCGCACGCCACTCGCGGCATTTTCCACGCGCACGAGAAACGGCCCGACCTCGCCGGTAGCAGGTTTTACCAAGCTCTCCGGCGCACCGCCGCCGCGCAACTCGCGCCGCAACTGGCTCACTCGCTCGCGCAGAAAGCGCGCGTCTTCCTCGTCCGCGTGCCGCGCCAGCGCGAACCAGACCACCGCCATCGCACCGGCGAGCAGCAACGCCGTCACGAGCGTGAACAGCGACGCGAGACGCCGCGTGATGCTCCACGGGCGCGATGGGTCAGCGCGGGTCGTTGAGGACATAGCCGATGCCGCGCACAGTCTGGATGAGCTTCGGCTCAAACGGGTCGTCCACCTTCGCGCGCAAGCGGCGCAGCGCGGCCTCGACCATGTTTGTGCCGGTCTCGAAATGAATGTCCCACACCTGCTCGACGATGGTCGTGCGCGACACCGCCTCGCCGGGACAGCGCGCAAGCAGCAGCAGGATTTGCAGCTCCTTTGGCGTGAGGTGCAGGTGCCGCCCGGCGCGCGTGGCGCGGTGCTGCGCGGTATCAATTTCCAAATCCGCCACGCACACGCGCTCAGGCAGGCGCGACGGCCCGCGCCGCAGCAGCGTCCGCACGCGGGCGAGCAGCTCGGCGAACGCGAACGGCTTCACGAGATAATCATCCGCGCCGAGTTCGAGGCCGTTCACGCGGTCGGCCACGTCGTCGCGTGCAGTGAGAAAAATCACCGGCAACGTCGAGCCGCCCGCGCGCAGCTTCTTCAAAAGCGACCAGCCGTCGAGGCGCGGCAGCATCACGTCCAGCACCGCGAGGTCGTAGCCACCGCTGCTGGCGAGCCGCAAGCCGTCTGCTCCGTTCACGGCTACTTCCACGGCAAACCCGCGCTCCACGAATCCCTGCCGGAGAAACGCGGCGGTTTTTGGTTCATCTTCGACGACAAGAATTCGCATCGCACCGACGATAGAGCCGTGAACGTCCTGTGCGAGCAAGCCGCGCACTCGCTGATGCAAATGTAATCAGGCAGGGCGGGATACGCGAAGGGTTGCGGGAGCCGGACTCGAACCGACGACCTCCAGCGCATGAGGCTGGCGAGCTGCCGCTGCTCTATCCCGCGATATTCGGGGCTGGGTTACTTCCAGCCCGCTTGCCGGAGAGCGCGTGTCAAAAGGAACTCCGCCCGGCGCTGCATCTTCCGGCCCTGGATGTTGATCGCCGACTGGATGCGGCGGTCGTAGCCCTCGACTTTGGTCACGTATTTCACCGCGTTGGTGAGGATGATCCGAAAGACCATGAACGTATTGATGACGGCCACGGCGCTCCGTCCGGCACCGTGGCGCGTCACCCAGGCGGGCAGTTTCACGCCGAGCTTGAGCGCACCCGCGTTCTAGCCGGCGGCCAGTTCGCCAACGCGCTTGCCGCGTCATATTCGTTGTGGCACGCTCGTCCGCATGATCGCCATTTCGATTCACGAGCTGCACGAGAATACTGACCTTTGGGTGCGGAAGGCCACCGAGCAGGAGCCAATCGTGCTCACCGACAAAGGCCAGGCCGTCGCCAAAATCGTGCCGCTGCCAGTCGCGAAGGCGGAGAATCCATTTCTCACGCGCAAGCTGCTGCCGGGATTCGCGGAGCTTCAGGCGAGGCTCTCCGGTGGCACGGACAGCACTCAAATCATCTCCGAAATGCGCGATGGGAGATGATCTATTTCGACGCCTGCTACATCGCGAAATTCTATCTCGCGGAGCCTGACAGTCCGAACGTCATCGCCTTTGCCAAAGGCAAGGCCAACGTCGGCTGCCTGCTCATCGGCAAGGCGGAAGTCATCGCCGTGTTTCACCGCAAACTGCGCGAGAGCGTCGTGGATGTAAGCGGCTTTCACCTGCTGTGCGACCAGTTCGAGGCCGATTGCGCCAGCGGCCTGTGGCAGTGGCGTGCCGTGGACGACGCGTTGCTCGCCTCATCCGCACAGCGTTTCCGCAGACTTTCAGCCACGACTTTCCTCCGTGCCGCCGATGGACTCCACCTCACTTGCGCGGCCGAGGAGGGATGCACGGCGATCCACACCAGCGACCGCCACATGATCGCCGCTGCGCCTGCGTTTGAATTGCAGGCGGTGACGCTGTGAAGACGAAGCTCGCCGTCCACACCGGCTCGATCAGTTTGGGGGCGGGGTCGCTTCCATCTTGCTGCCGCTGGGCCGCGTGACGACTTCGATCTGCGCGACCTCGATGGCGGTGAGGTTTTTCTCAAGTTGAGCCATCGCCGTGAACATCGCGGTCACCGGCAGCTCCAGCTCGAAGGGCAGGAGATATTCGTCCTCGAACGCCTGGCGATCTTCGCGCGCCAACGTAGGCCGCGCCCTCGATGCTCCAGCCGTCGAGCAC
>JANLQB010000788.1:0-2312 GCA_031367565.1 Verrucomicrobiota bacterium | reverse complement strand
GCAAACTTTCCACGGGGCCAGCGGCCCGATTACGGCGCTCTCATTTTCGCCGGACAACACGAAAGTTGCCTGCGCGTCTGCGGACAAGTCCGTGTCCGTGTGGAGCAACGGCCAGCAGGTCGCGCGCGTCGAGACGCCTGCTGAGGTGAATGCGGTCGTGTGGTTCACGGACAAGCTCGCTGCGGCGGGCGCGGATGGGGTGATCCGCGTGTGGAGCGATGCGCTTGCGCCGGTGAAGGAATTGCCCGGCCACGGTGGCGGAGTCACCGCCCTTGCCGCCCGCGAGGCGCTGCTTTTGTCGGGTGGCGCGGATGGGACGGTGCGCGTTTGGGATGTCGAGAAGGCGCAGACGACGGTGCAGATGAATCACGGCGGCGCGGTGAGTGCGGTGGCGATTCGGGGTGATGGAAAGGTGTTCGCTTCGGCGGGTGCGAACAATGTCGCGAAGCTCTGGGATGCTGGGGGCAAGCCGCTCGCGGAGATGAAAGGGAACCGGCTCGTGAGTGAACTCGCCGAGGCGCGCGACCGCGCTTTGCAGATCGCGACGGGCAACTTCGCATTCCGCAAGGACGCGGCGCAAAACGGTGAGAAGACGCTCGTTGTGGCGAACGATGCGGTGAAGAAAGCGGCGGACGCCGTGCCGGTGAAGCAGCAGGAACTCGAAGCGAAACAGAAGGCGCTCGCGGAATCCAAAGCCGCGAAGATGGGTGCAGAAACAGCGCTCGCTGCGATCGAGGCGGAGATTAAGAAAGCGACCGAGGCATTCGACGCGGCGGAGAAAATCGCGCAGCAGGCGAAGACTGATGCTGAGACGCTGAAGACGAATACCGCGCCAGATCAAGCGGCGATCGACAAAGCAAATGCGGAGGTTGCTGCGAAGGCGCAGGAGTCGGCGAAAGCGAAGACGGCGGTGGATCAACAAACGGCGCAGCGCAAACCCGCCGCCGATAAAATCGAACCGGCTGCGAAGAAGGTGACGGATTCCGAAGAGGCTGTGAAACGGGCCGAGCAGGCACGCGCGGCGGCTGACACGGAGGTCGCGCTTTCCACGACGCAGGCGGAAAAATTGGCCATCGCGCTCAATGACGCGAAGGTCGCGATCGACACCGCTGAGGCTGCGCGCGTGAAAGCGGATGCGGATTTGCAGGCGGCGCGGAAGGCGGTCGCGGATGCGGAGAAGCCGGTGCGCGGCGTCGCGATTTCGCCAGACAATCTTACGCTGGCGACCAGCGGCGACGATCAACTCGTCCACACTTGGAGCGCGGAGAACGGTGCGGCGTTTGAGGTGCTCGCCGGGCACAAAGGCGTGGTGACTTCGCTCGCGTTTTCGCCGGGTGGCGATCTCATTTCGGCGGCGCAGGATCGCGGAGTCGTGGTGTGGGATGCGAACCCCGCTTGGAAACTCGAACGCACGATCGGCACTGGTGATGCGAAGTCGCCGTTCACCGATCGCGTGTGTGCGCTGGCTTTCAACCCGGATGGGAAATTCCTCGCGACCGGCGGTGGCGAGCCTTCGCGTGCGGGCGAAATCAAAATCTGGAGCATCGAAACCGGCGAGCTCGCGCGCGACATTTCAAACATCCACAGCGACGTGGTGCTCGGTTTGGAATTTTCGCCGGATGGAAAATTCCTCGCCTCCGCCGCTGCCGACAAAATGGCGCGGCTCACGGATCTCACTTCAGGCAAACTCGTGCGCACTTATGAAGGTCACACGCAGGGTGTGCTGGCGCTGAGCTGGAATCCCGATGGCCGCACGCTTGCGACGGCGGGAGCGGACGCGCAGGTGAAACTTTGGGATGCGGCGACGGGCGACCGGAAAAAGAATATCGAGGGTTACGACAAGGAAGTGACGGCGGTGCGATTTGTCGGCACGAGCGGGGCGCTGGTGACGAGTTCGGGCGACAGCAAGGTGCGGCTCTTTGGGGCGGATGGAAATCAGGTGCGCGTCTTTCCTGATGTCGTTGATTTCATGAACGCGACGGCGGTGAGCGCGGATGGAAAGATGGTCGTCGCGGGCGGGCAGGATGGGGTGCTGCGGGTTTGGAACGCGGCGGACGGAAAGGCGCTCGCGGCTTTTCCTCCGGCTAAAAACTAGCGCGCTGATATTTTGCTCCAGCTCTAATAGGCAATGCTGCCCTCGGATTTCCCACTACTTCCCACCATGAAAAAAATCTCCCTGCTTTCGCTCGCCATCGTTACGACCTCGCTCGCCGGGCCGCTGGAGGACAAGGATCGGCCGGTGGCGAACACGGCGGCGCTTTCCGCAGCGGAGACGGCGGGGAAGATGAAACTGCCGCCGGGATTTTCGGTGC
>JANLQB010000729.1:0-2554 GCA_031367565.1 Verrucomicrobiota bacterium | reverse complement strand
AATATGCGGCAGAATGGACACGCCGTGGAATTCACCGAGCGGTATGATCAGACGCGCGTGGATTACGATCGCGTGCCGGTGAAGCCGGTGCTGGATGCGGAGCCGATTTACGAGGATCACCCGGTGTCTTTTAATGCGAAGAAATTCGGGCACTCGATCGCGGCGGATGTGCGGCGCGCGGCTTACTGGGACTTGTTTGGCGGAGCGTGCGGACACACTTACGGGAATCACGCGGTGTGGCAGATGTGGGCTCCGCCGCGCACGCCGATTAACGATCCGCTGATGCCGTGGTTTGAAGCGATCGACCAGCCCGGCGCGGCGCAGATGCCGCATGCGCGGCACTTGCTGGAGTCGCGGCCCTTCCTCACGCGGGTGCCGGATGATTCGGTGATCGTGGAGGGGAAAATCCGCACGGCGATGCTTGGCGCGGGCACGCGGCACTTCAGCGCGACGCGCGATGAGGCGGGGAGTTTTGCGATGGTTTATGCGCCGGTCGGTCGGGCGTTTAAGGTGCGCATGGAGAAGATCGCGGGCGCGAAGGTGAAGGCGTGGTGGTTTAATCCGCGCGATGGTTCGGCGACGGCGATCGGGGAATTTCCGAACGTGGGGGAGCGCGAATTTACGCCGCCGAATCCGGGTGAGTCGCTGGATTGGGTGCTTGTGCTTGATGACGCCGCGAAAAACTTTTCTGCTCCCGGAATCCTCAAATGAAACACACCACAATTTCCCTTTTCACGGCGGCATCGCTCTTTGCCGGGACTTTTGCCCTGGCAGAAAACTGGCCGCAATTTCGCGGACCTTCGCGGCAGGGCGTTTCTCCGGAAACCGGGCTCCCACTGGAATGGAGCGCGACTTCCAATGTCGCGTGGAAGACGGAAATCCCCGGCGAAAGCTGGTCGTCGCCGATCGTCTGGAACGATCGCGTTTTCCTGACGACGGCGACGGAAGACGGGCAGTCGTGCCGCGTGCTTTCGCTCGAGGTGAAGTCGGGGCGCGTGCTTTGGAATAAGGAGGTTTTTCGCCAGGTGCCGCGGAAGAAGGAAGGGCGGAACAGCTACGCGACGCCGACTCCGGCGACGGACGGCGAGCGCGTGTATGCCTGTTTTGGCGATGGGAGTTTTGCGGCGCTGGATTTCGCGGGCGAGGTCGTTTGGACGAATCGCGACTATCCGTTTTATAGCCAGCATGGGCTCGGGACTTCCGCGATTTTGCACGGCGGATTGCTGATCATGCAGCGCGATGGGAGCAGCGACGGCGACGATAAACAGCTCGGCTGGCAGAAGCCGTGGGATCAATCCTTCCTGCTCGCGCTCGATGCGAAGACGGGGAAGGAACGATGGAAGGGCCAGCGCGGGATGTCGCGCATTTCGCACGGGGTGCCGAACATTTGGGAGCAGGATGGCAAGGCGCAGGTGGTGAGCGAGGCGGGCGATGTGGTGCAGGGATTTGATGTCGCGACGGGCGAGCGGATTTGGTCGAGTGAAGTGCTAGGTGAGGGGAAAGTGCCATCGCCGGTGCTCGGGAAAGGGCTGGTTTTTACGGCGGGCGGATGGGGCGGGAAGGAGTCGATCAAGGCGTTCAAGCTCGGGGGCCAAGGCGAATTGAAGGAGACGAATCTCGTGTGGGAGCAGAAGAAGGGGATGCCGAAACTGCCGTCGATGATTTACGCGGAGCCGTATCTTTTCGCGATGGCGGATGGCGGCGTGATGTCGTGCTTGAAGGCGGACAGCGGCGAGCAAGTTTGGCGTGAGCGCATCGGCGGAAATTTCTCAGCGTCCCCGGTGCTGGCGGAGGGCCGGCTCTACGTGCTTTCCGATGAGGGCGTGATGACGGTGCTCGAAGCGGGGCCGACTTTCAAAGTGCTCGCAAAGAATTCGCTGGAGGAAAAATTGCAGGCATCACCCGCGATTTCGCAGGGGCGGATTTTCATTCGCACGGCGGGGAATCTTTTCTGCATCGGCGGGAAGTAAGGGCTGGAAAGTGCGATCGGCTAAAGCCGGGACTCCGAACAAACCGCCTGAAGGCGGGAAACCAAACGGCGTTTCGTTCGGCGGCTGGAAGCGAGTCGCTCCTGACTTCAGCGGTTAAAGCGGAAGAATGCTTCGGCGGTTGCGGTGGTTTGCGCGGCGAGTTCGGCGAACGGTTGGGCGCGCAGTTCGGCAATGAAGTCGGCGGTGTTCCGCGTGTGCGCGGGTTCACAGCGTTTTCCGCGGAATGGGACCGGCGCGAGATAGGGGCAGTCGGTCTCGACCATGAAGGTGCCGGTGGGTACGCGCGCGGCGGTTTCCTGGACGATGGCGGCGTTTTTGAAAGTGACGATGCCGGTGAAGGAGACGAGGTGGTGGTCGGTGAGGACGGCTTCGGCGTGGGCGAGCGATTTGCCGAAGCAGTGGAATTGCGCGCGCACTTTTCCGGCGAAGGGCGCGAGGAGGGCGAGGGTGTCGTCCCAGGAATCGCGTTCGTGGATGACGACGTTGAGCCCGAGTTCGGCGGCGAGTTCGAGTTGCTGGGTGAAGACGCTGGCTTGCGTGCTTTTCTCGGCGGCGATGCGCTC
>JANLQB010000465.1:0-2614 GCA_031367565.1 Verrucomicrobiota bacterium | reverse complement strand
GCGATGGCGGCGCGGATGGCGCAGCCGGCGTCGGTGCCGTGTTTGCAGTCGTGGAATTTGCACTGGCCGGCGAGCTCTTCGATGTCGGCGAAGCGGTCGCGAAGCGTGGTTTCATCCGTCCACATGTGGACTTCGCGGATGCCGGGATTGTCGATGAGGACGCCGCCGCCGGGGAGCACGATGAGTTCGCGGGCGGTGGTGCTGTGGCGGCCTTTGCCGGTGATCGCGTTCACCTCGTCGGTCCACTGCCAGTCGTCGCCGAGAAGGAAATTCATCACCGATGATTTTCCGACGCCGCTGGAGCCGACGAGCGTCATGGAAACGCCGCGTTTCAGATAGCTGCGCAGCACTTTCAGACTCGTGCCTTTCTGGGTGCTCGTGATGTGGACGTCGGCCTCGCGGTTGAGCGCCGCGATGGCCGCCGCTGCCTTACGATTTTGTTCGTCGGAGAAAAGGTCGGCTTTGTTCACGAGGACGACCGCTTTGGCGCGGCTTTTTCCGATGATGGCGAAGTAGCGCTCCATGCGTCGGAGGCTGAAGTCCGGGCCCGCGTCGGTGACGACGACGACGATGGTGACGTTTGCCGCGATCACCTGCTCCTCGGTGCTGCGGCCTGACATTTTTCGTGAGAGACACGTCTGCCGGGGGAGTCGCGCCCGGATCATCGTCTCGCCGTCCTCGCCGCCGAGTTCCAGCGCCACCCAATCGCCCACCGCCGGCAGCTCGGCATCCGTCTGCGCATCGTGGTAAACCTTTCCGCCCATCGTCACCTCCAGCTCCTCTCCATCCACCAGCACCGCGCCGTAGGTGATCTTGTTATCCCGAGTGAGCCGTGCCGGTTTCCACCCGTGCTCGTGGTAAGGCTCGAAAGCTTTCGCAAACTCCTCGTTCCACCCGATGTCTTCCAGTGTCATCCGATCAGCTTTTCGATGTAATCCAGCAGCTCGTGGCGACCGAAGCGGGTCTCCGATGAAGTGGTGAAAATCGGCGGCAAGTCGCTGCACATTTCAGCCATGCGCTCCTGGAAAAGCGCGATGTTCTTCTTCACGACGGCGGGTTTCACGGTGTCGATTTTCGTGAAGACGAGGGCGAACGGCGAAGGGCAATGGGTGAGCCATTGCACGAAATCGAGATCGATCTGCTGGGGCGTGTGCCGCGAGTCGATGAGGACGAAAGTGCAGGCGATATTTCCACGGCCTTCGAGATAGTTCGCGATCATGTCTTGAAAGCGGTCGCGCTCGGTCTTCGCCGTTTTCGCGTAGCCATATCCGGGTAGGTCCACGAGGAACCAAGTGTTGTCGATCAAGAAGAAATTGATCAACTGCGTATGGCCCGGCGTGGGGGAAACGCGGGCGAGTTCCTTTTTGCCGGCGAGCATGTTGAGCAGCGAGGATTTGCCGACGTTCGATCGGCCGATGAAGGCAAACTCCGGCAAGTCCGAATCGGGGCATGATGCGAGGTCAGGCGCGCTGATTTGAAAAGTGGCGGATCGGATGAGCATACGAGTGGAGGACGCGGAAGGTAGCGGCGATCCCGGCGATGGGAAGCGCGGGGAATTTTGAGGGCGCTCCGGGCGTCAGCGGAAGCCGCAGCGTTCGCCGAGCGCGAGGCATTCCGCGAGCGGCTTCAGGCCGCCGGTGCACGTCTCGTCGCTGAGATTTGCCGCTGCCGCGCACACGCCGATGCGGAGCGCGTCGGCGAGCGAACGCTGTTCATGCCAGCCAAAAAGGACACCCGCAGTAAAGGCATCGCCGGCGCCGGCGGCACCTTTGATGTAGCCGGCGGGAAGACGAACGCTGCCGTGCTCGTGCCACGTCCCGTCTTTCTCCAAAGCACACGCGCCTTCCGGGAAATGGACAACGACGCGTTCGCGAACACCCGATTCCAGCAATGCGCCCATCGCCTCGCGAAGCGCGACGCGGTCCAGCGTCTCGCCATTGCGCACCTTCCGCCCCGTCACGCGACCGGCCTCGAATTCATTCATGATGCACGTATCCACATGCTTCAGCGCGGGGGTGACGATGCGGGCAAAGCGGTCGCTATCCTCGCTCACGCAGTCGATGGAAGTCTTCAGCCCGGCGTCCGTCGCGCGGGCGAGGACTTCGGCGGCGACCGTGCCGTGCGTGGCGCTCGGTTCGTCGAGTTTGTCGAGGAGCAGGAGGTACCCGAGGTGGAAGATTTTCGCGTTCGTTTTCGCAAAATCGAAGTGCGGCGAATCCAGCAGCGCATTGGAACCGCGCGCGTGGAAAAAAGTGCGCCGCCCGCTCGCGCGGACGGTCATCACATCGGTGTAACTGGTCGGCGCTTCGGTCGAAAACTGGAGCGCCGTCGTCGCGATATTCCGACGCTGACATTCCTCCACGATCCAGCGCCCGTTATCGTCATCGCCGACAAGTCCGACCGCTTCGAGCGAGAAGGGGACGCCCATGATCGCGAGATCGACGAGCACGTTGAAAGGCGATCCGCCCGTGCCTTTCGAGGTGGAAAAAATGTTGGCTAGCGCATCCTGCTGCGGCCAGGTGTCGATGACTTTGACGGCATCGACGATCCAGTTGCCGCCTGCGAAGAGGCCATTTCGGGTAGTGCTCATAGTGGGAGTGGGCGGGGACTAAAA
>JANLQB010000714.1:0-7011 GCA_031367565.1 Verrucomicrobiota bacterium | reverse complement strand
CGCCGAGGTAGGTGAAAATGCCGCCGGCGACTTCCGCCACAGCGTCCACACGACGATCGCGCGAGGCTTGGCTCACGGCGAGAAACGCGCCGAGCGAGTAGCCGAAAATGCCGATCGCTTCGCGGCGGACGCGCGGGTGAGTTGAGGCGAAATTCATCGCATCGCCGACCGTGCTCTCCCACTCGTGCAGATGCTTTTCGATGCCTTTGTCTCCGGCGAAAATCGTGCCCGTGCGATCGTAGTAGCGGACGAGAAAAGCGACCACGCCGCGCCCGGCAAGCGCGCGGGAAAAGCGTTCGAGTTCACCCTTTCCCACGAGCGTGCCGACGGAGCTATGCAGCACGAGCACCGCCGGGTAACGGCGCGGCGCGGCGGGCGCAAAAGTCTCGACGGAAATCTTGCGGCCGCCGCTGATGAAATTTTCCCGCGTTTCCTGAATCGGCGGGATGGAGGCTGCGCGGAGGTGAAGTGCGGTGGCGAGGATGAAGGTGAGAGCGAGACGAAGTGCGGGCATGGAAAGTCGCTCTTTAGATGCGCTTTTGGGGCCCGCGCTGGATGCGTGAAATTCCCCGCAGCGCGCCGCCGCTTTGCGCCTTGGCTTGGCAGCGACGCATGATGGCGCTAACGGTGCGCAGATGAAATTCCTGCTCGCGCTCGCGCTCCCGATTTACGCCCTCGATCAGGCGACGAAGTGGTGGATCCTCGGCAAGTCGGAAGGCGTGATCGGCTGGCAAGAACCGGTCATCCCGAATTTTTTCGACCTGTGCTATCTCGCGAATACCGGCGCGGCGTTCAGCTCGTTTCACGATAATAACGGCGCATTCATCGTGATCGGGTTCATCGCGCTGGTCGCCATCGTGATCGCGACGATTCGCAATGTTTTCCCCGATCGACCGAGCAAGATCGGCGTCGGGCTACTCGTCGGCGGCATCCTGGGAAACGTGACGGATCGCGTGCTGCACGGTCACGTCGTGGATTTTTTGCTCTTTGATTTTCACGTGCGTTTCGCCGATCCGTGGCCGGCGTTCAACGTCGCGGACAGCGCCATTTGCATCGCGGTCGGCGTGTTCATCCTCGCGAGCTTTTTTGCGCCAAAGACGGCGGCTCAGGCCGCTTAGTTCGTCGTGTCGGCGCCCTGCTGAATCCATCGTCCGAGCGTCGCACGTTCGTCGTCGGTCATCTGCGTTTTGTTGAGAAACGGCATCGTCTTTTGCGCAACGCAGCGCTCGTAAATGCGCGGTGCGAAGGCCTTCGCTTTCTCCGGTGAATCGAACATCACGCCATTTGGCGCGACTTTGAAAATGTCGTCGGTCGGATTCGACGAATGGCACGCGTAGCAACGCGTTTGCATGATCGCGTAAGCTTCGGAAAAGGCGACCTTCGGTCCGGAGGCGGCGGGCACGGAGGCGACGCGCGGCGCGGTCATCCACATCATCGTGCCGATGCAGCCGAAGGCGGGCGCGAGCGGCCAGGCTTTGGCGCGGATCATCGTGTGGCGCACGAGCGCCCCGGCGACGACGACGAGCGCGAGGATGAGCCAGTTCTGCGCGTGGCCGTAGAGCGATGCGAAGTGATTCGAGATCATCGTGAAAAGCACGGGCAGCGTCATGTAGCTGTTGTGCATCGAGCGACGCTTGGCCTTTTTTCCCATCTCGAAATCCGGTTCCCGGCCCGCTTGCGCGGCGGCGATCAGCGCGCGCTGCATCGGTAAAATGTGGACCCACACATTCAGCACCATGATCGTGCCAAACATCGCGCCGAGATGGATGAACGCGCCGCGTCCGCTGAAGGTGTGCGTGAGCATCCACACCGCGCCCGCCGCCAGTGCGAGGCCCGCGAAATTTCCAAAAGCCGAACGCCCGAGCGGCGAGCGAAAGAGCAAATCGTAAATGACCCAGCCGCCCGCGAGCGCCGATAAACCCAAGGCAATCGCCTGACCTTGCGACAACGCGCGCACCGCCGGGTCGATAAGGTAGGCCGCGTTGCTCGCGTAATAAACGATCCACAAAAGCGCGAACCCCGTGAGCCACGTGAAGGTCGCCTCCCACTTAAACCAATGCAGCCCCGGCGGCACCGCACCCGCGCCAAAGCGCCGCTTTTCCACGCGGTAAAAGAACCCGCCGTGCGTCATGTAGAGCTCGCCCTCGACGCCCACGCGTTTCTCTTCCGGCGGCGTGAAAGCCGAGTCGAGCCACACGAAATAAAACGAGGTGCCGACCCACATGATCCCGGCGATGAAGTGCGCCATGCGGACCATCAGATTCAGCCACTCATGAATGTCAGGCATCGGTGTCTCTAACTGCATACGCCGCGTGGATGCCAGTCTCCGCTTCCGCTGGCGCAAAAGGCCGACGCTTTTCTGGACAATTATTTGAGCCGGGCAATCATCCCCACCATGGCCTCCACCGAATCCCCCGACGACGCGTTTTATGTGCTGAAGCAAGGCAGTATGCACGGCCCGTTCACACGCGCGGAATTGCACGCGCGCTTCACCGAAGGCGCGCTCGCGATGGAAGATTTCGTGCAGGTCGAAGGCGTCCCCATCTGGCAGCCGCTGGCGCGCATTTTGGGGAATGAGGATACGATTCCGCACGGTGCGATTGCGCCGGATTGGAGGTCACTCCTCACATGGGTCTGGCTGCGGCTGCGGTTCGATCTCGATCATAAATCCGTCGTCACCGGCTGGGTCTGCCTCAGCATCGGGCTATTGTCGCTCGCGCTGTCGCATTGGACGTTCATCTTCTGGCTGCCGTGGATCCTCGCCGCGTTACTCGCCGCCCTCGCGCTTTGCCAGCGTCGCCGCATGGTCGCGGGCGCATTGCTCCTCGCCGCAGCGCTCGGGCTGCCGCTGGTTTTCTTTGCCATGGAGCCAAAGCCGAAGCCCGCGCCGGACATCGTGGAGGGAAAAAAAGTCGTCGCACGGCCCGTCGTCGTGGAAGCGCCGCGTCCGCCTGCCGAGCCCGCGCCGGTCATTCTCGAGTCCGTGGAAATCGCCGCCGTCCAAGCTCCGCCTGCCACGCCCACGCCCACGCCAGAACCCGCGGGCGTTGCCGAGCCGACTCCCGCGCCACCGGCTGCGGCCGCAAGCGAACCGGCTGGGCCTAGCCCGGTTGCGAAGGTGATGAACGCCATCGGGAGCCTCTTCAATTCCGATCCCGCGCCTGCGGGAGCTTCAGCCGATTCCGTAGCAAAACCCGCCACCACCGTGACCGGCGGCGACTTCGTGCAGCACCATCGGAATGCGCTCGTCGTCGTGAAGGATCGCGCGAGTTCTGGCAGCGGATTTGTGGCGAAAGCCGGCCCGCAGACGTGGCTTTTCACGAACATCCACGTCGCCGCCGGCATGACGCAGCCGCAATTCACCCGCATCGACGGCACCCAGCTCAAGCCCGGCGTGGCCGAGGCCGCCGTGGGTCACGATGCGATGCGCATCGTCCTCGCCGATCCGCCCACCGAGGCGCTCGAAATCATGACCGCGCTCGATGCCACCGCGAAGATCGGCGACGACGTGCTCGTGCTTGGAAACAGCGGCGGCGGAGGTGTCATCACTTCGCTGCCGGGAAAAATCGTGGGCATTGGCCCGGACCGCATCGAAGTCTCCGCCGAGTTCATCCCCGGCAACAGCGGCAGCCCCATCATTCACGCTGCCACGGGAAAAGTCATCGGCATCGCCACCTACCTCACGCGTCGCTATGAGGCCTTTGCCAATGCCGAGCCAAATGCCGGGGCCACCCCCGCCCAGGACGCACCCGGCGCGATGGTCGTGCGTCGTTTCGGATTCCGCCTCGATTCCGTGAAGCAGTGGCAGCCGCTGAACTGGTCCGCATTCCAAGGCGAAGCCCGGATCATCGAGCAAATCTCCGCCGTCACGGGCGACGTCTTCGACTTTCTCGATGCCCTGCAAAAAAACCGGGCACCGCGTTTTGCCACCGCCGTGCTCCGACGTCCCGCGGAAAATTGGATGACCACGATCACCAAACCGCACGTCAGCCAGGCCGATCGCGAGCAGGCCACGCGCAGCTTCCTCACTTCGCTCCGTTCGCTCGTGCAAGCGGATGTCTCCGCCGCGCAAGGCCGGCTCCGTTACGCGTATTTTCAGGACGAACTCCGTCAGGAGCGCGAGGTGCGCGACCGCCTTTACAAAGCCTTCAACGATCAGGCGACCAACATGTCCACGCCGCAGATGGGTCGCGCCCGGTAGCGCGTTGGGTTTCGCGGCTTCCCTTTCGCGCCGCATTCGCTAAATCCCGCGCGCATGTCGAAGACCTTCGCCTGGCTCGTCTATCTGCTCACCGCCGCGTTCTTCGGCGCGTTTTTTCTCTGGCCGATCGGGGCCACGGTTGGCGGCGCGTTTTTCGATGCGGATGGAAAGTGGACGCTCGATTTCGTGGCCGAGGTTTTTCGCAATCGGATTTACCTCGAAGGCCTGCGGAATGCCTTCCTCCTCGCCGTCTTCAGTACGCTCGCCACGATGGCCATCGCACTGCCGCTCGCGCTCATCGCGGACCGCTACGAATTCCCCGGCAAAAAACTGCTCTCCGCGATCATCCTCGTCCCGATGATTCTGCCGCCGTTCGTTGGCGCGATCGGCATCCGCCAAATGCTGGGGCAATACGGCTCGCTCAATGCGGTGCTCGTGCATCTCGGCGTGCTCGCCGAAAATCAGACGATCGACTGGCTCGGCGAAGGCCGCTTCTGGGGCGTCGTCGCGCTGAACGCGCTGCACCTTTACCCGATCCTCTTCCTCAACGTCGCCGCCGCGCTCGCGAATGTGGACCCCGCGATGGAGGAAGCCGCGGAGAACCTTGGCTGCACGGGCTTTCGCAAGTTCCGCCGTATCACGCTGCCGCTCATCATGCCGGGACTTTTTGCGGGCGGCACGATCGTCTTTATCTTTGCGTTCACCGAACTCGGTGTGCCGCTCATCTTCGATTTCTCGCGGGTGACGAGTGTGCAGATTTTCGACGGCATCAAGGAGATCGCCGGCAACCCATTCCCGTTCGCGTTAGTGGTGGTCATGCTCGTTTCGACCGTGCTGCTTTATCTGCTGAGCAAGACCGCATTCGGCGGCAGTGGCCACGCGATGATGGCGAAAGCGACCACGGCGGGCGGCGCACGCGCGACCAGTTTCCTCGGCGGAATGCTGTGCGCTGGCGTGTTCGCCGGAATCACCTTGCTCGCGCTCCTGCCGCACGCGGGCGTCGTGCTCGTTTCCTTCGCGGGCGAGTGGTATCGCACCGTCCTTCCATCGACTTGGACCACGGAGCATTTCCACATCGCGCTCGGCCACGGCCTCACCGTCCCTTCCATCATCAACAGCCTGAAGTACGCGAGCGCCTCCACCGTCGTGGACGTCATCCTCGGCGTCGCCATCGCCTACGTCGTCGTCCGCACAAATCTTCCCGGACGCGGCATCCTCGACGCAATGGCCATGCTCCCGCTCGCCGTGCCCGGCCTCGTCCTCGCCTTCGGCTACATCTCCATGACGCAGGATGGACGCACCTTCGCCTTCCTCAATCCCGCGAAAGATCCCACTGGCCTGCTCATCATCGCCTACGCCGTCCGCCGCCTGCCATACGTCGTGCGCGCCGCCGTCGCGGGCCTTCAGCAAACCAGCGTCACGCTCGAAGAAGCCGCGCAAAATCTCGGCTGCCCGCCGCTGCGCACCCTGCGCCGCATCACCCTCCCGCTCATCGCCGCGAACGTGATGGCTGGCGGCCTGCTCGCGTTTTCCTTCGCGATGCTCGAAGTCTCCGACTCGCTCATTCTCGCCGTGCAGCAGGCGCATTACCCGATCACCAAAGCGATCTACGAACTCTTCCAACTTCTCGGCGAAGGCCGTTTCGTCGCCAGCGCGCTCGGCGTGTGGGCCATGGCTTTCCTCGGTCTCACGATCTTCGCCACGAGCCGGATTCTCGGGAAAAAGATGGGCGCGCTGTTCCGGGTTTAATTGCTAATGCCCGCCGCAGGAGGCACCGCCACACGAGTGGCCTCCGCATGAATGGCCGGAGTTGCACGAATGCCCTCCGCTGGAGTGGTCGCCCGAGCCATCGGAGCCGTCGTGGCCGTGATGGTGTGAGTCGGCGGGCGTTCCGGGATCAGCCCAAACTGTGGCATCAGCGCCACCACCATCTCCGTCGCCGGAGGTATCGTGTTTCTTTTTCCGCTCATCCGGTGGATGTGAACCCGTCAGGAATTTTAGCCACGAGAACCTGGTAAAAGTTTGCGTGATCGGTTCTGAAAAAAAGTGACTTTTCGGAAAACTTGCCGGTGCTATGGCTCGATGCTGACGCGGTAAAAGCGTTGCGTTCCCGTGGCTCCGCTGGCGTGGGTGAAAGTCGCGCTGGCGGCGGTCGCGGTGATCGGGGCGGGCGTGATTTCTGTCCACGCTCCGGTGTTTAAAACGGGCCGGGTGAAAACGCGGTAGCGGCGTCCGATGGCGGAGGTCCACGTGAGTTTTATGTCGGCTCCGATGGCCTGTTCGCTGGTGATCGCGAGGCGGGACGTGGGGTTGTTTGGGAGCGTGCCGGCGAGCCATTCGGCGAGATTCGACTGGCCGTCGCCGTCGCGATCGAGCGCGCTGTCGTTCACGGCGGAATTCAGGCCGTTCGCGGATTCCCACGCGTCGCCCATGCCGTCGGCGTCGGCGTCGGCTTGCACTTGCAGGGAAAGCGTCGCGTTTCCAGTGCCGCCGAGATTCGTCGCGGAAAGTGAAACGCTGCTCGTGGCGGCGGCGACGGGCGTGCCGGTGATGAGGCCGGTCGCGGGGTCGATTGTGAGGTTTGCGGGAAGGTTTGCGGCCGTGAAGCTCGCGGCGTAATTCGTCGTGAGAATCTGATAACTGAACGCCTTGCCGATGACGGCGATCGCGCTCGTGGGACTCGTGATGACGGGCGCGGCGGGAAGCGTCGTGTCGAAGTTGTTGCTCTGGCCGGAGTGGCTCGCGCCGTCGGTCGCGGTCAGGCGCAGGGCGGTCGCGACTTGCGCGACGGTCACGCTGCCGGTCCAGAC
>JANLQB010000684.1:0-5533 GCA_031367565.1 Verrucomicrobiota bacterium | reverse complement strand
TTTTTCCGCTGCACCGCGACCCCGCGACCGATCAGGCGTTTGCCAGCGCATGGCATTCGCGCGCGATTTGCCATGCTTCGCGGGAGGCGATGAGGAGGATCCGCACGGCGCTTTTCTCCGAGGCGAGGTCGGCATCGAGCGGGGAGGCGGCATTGCGTGCGGCGTCGAGTTGCAGGCCGAGGAAGGCGAACGTTTCGCAGGCGGCGGCGCGGAGGGCGGGTTCGGATTCGGCGATGGCGTCGGTGAAGACGAGGGCGTGCGGCGGCGTTCCGAGCGCGGCGAGCATCTGGCCGATGCCCGCGCGGAGGCGGTGGAGGAAAACGTCGAGCGCCAGTTTCGCGTGCGGGTCTCCTTGCGCGGCTCTTGGAGAAAGAATCCGCGTGTCACCGCTCAGCCCGGAGACGCCTTTCAATCCGCTCTCCTGATTGAGCGTGCGTTCGATTTCGCCGGCGGTCGCGCCTTCCCGCATGAGGTAGATGAGGATGCCGGGATCGACGGCACCGGAGCGCGTGCTCATGGCGATGCCGTCGAGCGGGGTGAAGCCCATCGTGGTATCGATGCTGCGACCGCCGACGGTCGCGCACAGCGAACAGCCGCCGCCGAGATGACAGAGGATGAGGCGCAATTCGCGGTCGCCCGCGCGTCCCAGCAGTTGCGCGGCGCGTTCACTGGCCCAGCGAAAACTCGTGCCGTGGAATCCATAGCGCCGGATGCCGCGCGCCAGCCACTCGCGCGGGCCGGCGTAGGTGAAGGCGGCTGGCGCCAATGTTTTGTGAAACGCCGTATCGAACACGGCGATCTGCGGAGTCTTGTTTCCGAGGACTTCCCGCGCCACGCGAATGCCCGCAAGATTCGCGGCATGGTGCAGCGGTGCGAAGGCGCCGAATCGCTCGATCGCCGCTTCCACCTCCGCATCGACGCGGACGGCGCGGTCGAAATCCGCACCGCCGTGGACGACCCGATGGCCCACCGCCGCGATCTCTCCGGTGTCGCCGAGCAAGCTCAGCAGCCGCTGCGTGCGCTCCACCGCGGAAGACGATTCATCGAGCGCTTCGGCCTCGATGGTTTCCCGGCCACGCCGAATGCGTGGAACGATTTTTCCCGCAGGCTGACTGGGGTCGGTCGCGTCGAGCTTCGCCTCCCAGACCGGCACCAGCGGCTCGTCCGGCAGGGGGCCGTCCGGCAGCGCGAAGAGCGAACATTGCTGGCTGCCGCTGCCGGTGTTAAGCGTCAGGATTTTCATGCCACTTCCACTCGCGGATCGCCTGCGGATCGGAGCCGGTCTCGCAAATGGCCCGGCCAAAAGCGCGCAGGAGATATTCGTAATGCAGCACGCGTTCGCTCGCGTGGATGGCGACGCGCGGTTTGCGCGGCGCGGCGGCGCGGATGGCCTGCGCCATGAGGAGAAAACGGCTCGCCCCATTGCGCACGTGCAGGTAGAAAGGCGTCGTCGTGGTGCCTTCCTCGCGGTAGCCGTTGATCGTAAATCGCGGGCCGACGCCGCGCCCGAAAAGAAGCTGTTTCACCGCGCTGGGATAGCCGTGGAAATTCACGATCACCGGCGCATCCGCGGTGAAGAGCGCGTCGAAAAGCGCGGCGTCGAGCCCGTGCGGATGGTCGGTGTCCTTTTCCAAAATGAGCAGGTCGGTGATATTCACCACGCGCAGCCGGAGCGCGGGCAATTCCCGCCGCAGGATGTCGGCGGCGGCCATGACTTCCATCGTCACCACGTCGCCGATTCCCACCAGCACGACATCCGGTTCCGCGCCGCCGTCGGTGCTTGCCCACGGCCAGATGGATGCGCCGGCGCGACAGTGCGCGATGGATTCCTCCATCGTGAGCCAGCACGGCATCGCGTTCTTGTTCGCGATGATGAGGTTCACATGATCGACTCCGCCGAGGCAGTGGTCGATCGTGGACAGCAGGCAGTTGGCATCCGGCGGCAGATAGACGCGCATGATGTCGCCCTTTTTATTCAGCAGCGAATTGATGAAGCCGGGGCTTTGATGACTGAAGCCGTTGTGTTCCTGCCGCCAGAGCGTGGAAGTTTCGAGATAGTTCAGCGACGGGGCGGGCGCGCGCCACGTGAACTCACCGCTCATTTTCAGGAACTTCGCGAACTGATCCATCATCGACGTGACGATGGGTAAAAAACTCTCGTAGCTCGGGAAGAGGCCGTGGCGTCCGGTGAGCAGGTAGCCTTGCAGCCACGCCTGGCAGGTGTGCTCGGAGAGGATTTCCAGCACGCGCCCGCCGCGCGGCCCGATGTGTTCGGCATGGCCGCCGCCCTCGATCGGCCATTGGTAATTCCGCTGGGTCGGCGCGGCGAAGACTGCGCCGAGTTTGTTGCTCATCAACTCGTCGGGGCACACGATGCGGAAGTTGCGCGGGTTGCGCGCGATGACTTCGCGGAGGTATTCCGCGACGACTTCCACCGGGCTGGTTTCCGGCTGGCCGCGGTTGTTTTCACTCACCTCGACGGCGCATCGGCCGAGCGGAGGAAGATCGAGCGGCCGGCGCATCCGGCCCGCGAAAGTGTGCGGATTGCAGCCCATGCGCCGGTCGTCGCGCGGACAGCATGCGAGGATGTCCGCACACGGCGCGCCGCTTTCATCGAAGAGCTCCTCGGGCCGATACGAGCGCAGCCAATCCTCCACGATTCGCAAGTGATCGGGGTTCGTTTTCACCTCATCCACCGGCACCTGATGCGCGCGGAAAGTGCCCTCGACCGGCTTCCCATCGAGCTGCTCCACGCCGGTCCAGCCTTTCGGCGAACGCAGGACGATCATCGGCCAGCGCGGTTGTGCGATCGGCTGTCCGTCGCGCGCCGCCGTCTGGATGCGTCGGATGTCCTCCAGCGCGCGATCCATGGCGGCAGCCATCGCATTGCTCAGCCTCCCGCCTTCCACGAAATGCGGCGTCCATCCGTAGCCGGTGAAAAGCGCGCGCAATTCCTCGTCGTTCATCGAACCGAAGATCGTGGGATTGGAAATCTTGTAGCCGTTGACGTGCAGGATCGGCAGCACCGCGCCGCTCTCCGCGGGATCGAGAAATTTCGTGCCATGCCATGCCGTCGCCGTCGGCCCGGTCTCCGCCTCGCCATCGCCGACGATGCACGCGACGAGCAGGCCGGGATTGTCAAAGGCCGCGCCGAAAGCCGTCGCCAGCGCGTAACCGAGTTCACCGCCTTCGTGAATCGTCCCCGGCAGGCCGGGATAAAGGTGGCTCGGAAAACCGCCCGGCCACGAAAACGCGCGGACGAACTTTTCCACGCCCGCGGCATCGTGCGTCAGCTCGGGGTAGAATTCGCGCAGGCTTCCTTCGAGATAGAGATTCGCGAGGTTCGCCGGCGCGCCGTGGCCCGGCCCGGTGATGAGCAGCGCGTCGAGATCGTCGCGCAGGATGACGCGGTTGAGGTGGGCATACACGAGGTTGATCCCCGGGCAGGTGCCCCAATGCCCGAGCAGGCGGTCTTTCACATGCGCGGGCTGCAACGGTTCGCGCAGCAGCACGTTCGCTTGCAGGTAAATCTGCGCTCCGGCGAGGTAATGCGCCGCGCGCAAATACCGCGCGAGTGGGTCCGCGTTCATGTCCCCTTATCGCGCCGCGGGTTGCCTTTACGCGGGTGCATTATTTTGCCAGCGAAGCGCAGGGCGGGAAAAAATACCGGCCTGCTGATCAGACCCCTCACTCCCCTCCACCGATCCCCGGTGCGGCGGGCGCGAAAGCAAATTCCTAGCAGTAATGAACAAGATGAGGGCATCGCGCGCGGCTTTCGGGACCGGTCCGGCTTCCTTTCTTTAAGTGCTCGCCGCCGGCTCCGAGATTTCGCGCACGGTGCGGCCGACTTGCTGCACGTCGTCGGTCTTCATCGCGAGATCGCCGAGCGCGATGATCCCCGCGAGCTGCTTCTCGCGCGTGAGCACCGGCAGCCGTCGGATTTGTTTTTCCTGCATTAGCCGCTCGGCTTCCTCCGCGCTTTGATCCTCGAAGCAATAGACGATCTCCCGGCTCATGCAGTCGCGCACGAGCGTGTTGTTCGGGTCGCGGCCGTCAGCAGTCGCGCGGATGGTGATGTCGCGGTCGGTGACCATTCCGAGGAGCCGCTCGCCGTCGCAGACCGGCAGCGAGCCCACATCGAGTGAGCGCATCTTTTTCGCCGCATCGGCAATCGAGCTGTCGGGCCGGATGACCTCCACGTCAGCGGTCATGATTTCTTTGAGTTGCATAGTGGTGAGTCGGTAACGGCCCTTGCGGAGCCGTGTCCTTTTCTTTCGAAGAAGGAATCGTTTCCGGCGAGCGGACCGCGCTTGTGGAAATTTGAACGTCCTCTCGAATTCTTTTTACAGCCGTCTGGCGGCCCGCGCGCGAACTTCTATCAACCAAAGGCGCCCGCGATGCTGCGACAATTCACCAACTTCAAAAACTTTGCGCTCGCCGCGCGCGACGGCGAGATCGGCAAAATCAAAGAGCTTTATTTCGACGACCAGAGCTGGACCGTGCGCTACGTCGTCGTGGACACTGGCGGCTGGCTCACCGGGCGTCAGGTGCTGATTGCGCCGCGCTCGTTTGGCACGATCGACGAGGAGAGCAAGCTCATCGCCGTCCATCTCACCAAAGAGCAGATCGAGAACAGCCCGCCGATCGAAGCCGACAAGCCCGTCTCGCGGCAGCACGAGGAGGAGTGGCACCGCTACTACGGCTATTCCGGCTATTGGCTCGCGCCGGAAGCGATCGCGTTCGGCGCTGTCCCGCCGCTCGTGCCGCCACCCCAAGCGCAGGCTGAGCGCGAGCCGCGCGGCGATCCGCACCTGCGCAGCACCAGCGAAGTCACTGGCTACTCGATCCACGCGACCGACGGCGACATCGGCCACGTCGATGATTTCATTGTCGATGACGGTGGCTGGAGCATTCGCTACGTGGTCGTTTCGCGAAGCTGGTTGGGGAAGAAAGTCATTCTTTCACCGGAATGGATCGAGCGGGTCAGTTGGGAAGAAAGAAGCGTTTTCGTGCGGCTCACACGCGAGGCGATCAAGGACGCCCCCGAATGGGACGACGCGCAGCCGATCACGCGCGAGTTCGAGGAGCGGCTCTATGGCCATCACGAACGGCGCCCTTATTGGCCGACCGATGTCTTGAAATGAGCGTGCGCAAGCCAGGCGCCGCTGCTCAGCCGGAAATGCCTGCCCGCGGCACGACTGGTTAGCTCACGGGCAGCGGCAACGCAAGAACGACAGAAACACTTTTCCGCCACGTTGGCGGCGAATCAAAACGAAAAGCAGCAAATTAATAACCACTATGACTACACTCGAAATCAAAGGCGACTGGAACATCACCAAGGGTAAGTTGAAGCAGAAGTGGGCCAAGCTCACGGACGACGATCTCCAATACAGCGAAGGCAAGCAGGAAGAATTGCTTGGCCGGATACAGAAGCGCACCGGCGAAACCCGTGAAGCGGTCGAAAAAGCGATCAATGAATCCTCCGCCGGCGGCTGCTGCAACTAGGCGGACATGCCTAGGATCGCGGATGCGC
>JANLQB010000459.1:0-1747 GCA_031367565.1 Verrucomicrobiota bacterium | reverse complement strand
CGGTTGGTCCGCGCAGTTTCGTCATCACATCCGCGCGGAGACCGGCCGCGTCCGCGTGCCCGCAGCGGAAGTGGACGGCATGGCCGCGCGCAAGATGCCCGGCTTCGAAAGGTGGGACAGCGATCCGTTCCGCATCCAAGTCCGCCAGCGCCGCGTGTAGGCGGTCAAAATTCTCCGCGTCGGCGAGAACGAGGAAGTCGATGGCTTTGCTAAATTGAGCCGCGCCGTACAATACGCATGCCTGCCCCCCCATAAGCAGCGCACGGACGCGATGCTTCTGGAAAGTAGAAAGGACTTTGCGGATCGGGTTCGGGATCAAGGTTGCCTCCAAGCGTTAGAAACATGCTCCACAATTCATCGCTTGCCTTCAAGCGTTCCAGCGGCGTCAGCGCGATCCATTCGCGCCATTCGTTGGAGAGATCATCGATCATCGCTGAGGATGCGCTTGCTCGCTTTGCCGCTTTTCATAGGCAAAACTTATTCGGTCATGAATGGCCCGGCGATATTTTTCTCGCCACCTGCGCAAGGGAAAACTCGCTCTTGGAAACTTTCCCTGGCGTGTCCTTGCGCTCGAACGGATCTCGTCGCGGGCCGCATCAGCGTGCTTTCAAAGTAAGCGCGAGCCAGCCGGCGAGCAGGCACCCGCCGCCGATGGGCGTGATCGCGCCGAGGATTTTTACGTTGCTCAAAGCGAGGGCGTAGAGGCTGCCGCTGAAAATCACGATGCCGGCGGCGAACCAGCGCCACGCCCAGACGCGCAGCGGTTCGCGGGAGGCGACGAGCAGGAGCACGGCGGAGTGGACGAGGTGGTAAAGCGCGGCGGTCTGCCAGATGGCGAGGGTGTCGTTGGCGGCGAGCGTGGCTTTCAAACCGTGCGCGCCAAAGGCGCCGAGGGCGACGGCGAGGAATCCGAAGGCGGCGGAGATGCGGAAGGCGGTGGCGGATGTCATGCGCCCAGCAAAATCCTAATTCCTAAATCGTAAATCCTAAATGCCCCGCTACCGTCGCGCGCACATGGACTGGAAAAACTGGATTCCGCGCGAGCGGGCGAATCTTTGCTTCATCGTGAAGGAGGGCCGCGTGCTGCTCATTCGCAAAAAGCGCGGGCTCGGCGCGGGGAAAATCAACGGGCCGGGCGGGAAGCTCGAGCCGGGCGAGACGGCGCTGGAATCGGCGATCCGCGAGGTGCAGGAGGAGATCGGCGTGACGCCGCTGGCGATCGAGGGTCGGGGCGTTTTGCATTTTCAATTCGCGGACGGATACAGCCTCGAATGCGCGGTTTTCGTCGCGAACGACTTCGATGGTGAGCCGGTCGAAACGGTAGAGGCCGCGCCGTTTTGGGTGGCGATCGACGCGGTGCCGTATGAAGAAATGTGGGCGGATGACCGGCACTGGCTGCCACAGGTGCTTGCCGGGAAGAGCTTTCGCGGGTGGTTTGAGTTCGACGGCGACACGATGCGGAGCCGCGAAGTCGAGTGGCTATGAAAGTCGAGCGCGCGCTTCCTTCGCGTAACCCGCGATGTCTTTCGCGCGCAGCAGCCCGGAGACGATGACGACGCGGCGTGCTCCGGCGGCGATCACTTCGTCGAGCGTGTCCAGATTCACGCCGCCGATGCAGAAGATGGGGATCGACACGAGTTCGTGGACGCGGCGGATGTCGTCGAGGCCGATCGCGGGCCGGCCCGGTTTTGTCGGCGTGGGAAAAAGCGGACCGAAGCCGATGTAGTCCGCGCCTTCCGCGGCGGCA
>JANLQB010000671.1:0-4998 GCA_031367565.1 Verrucomicrobiota bacterium | reverse complement strand
AAGTTCTCGGTGGCCTCGTAGCGCTCGTTGACGATGAAGCCGCGGCGCGATGCATTCGGCGCGCAGAGTTTCCGGCGAAGGATGTTTTGGATCAGCGGAGCGGAGGATTTGCCGAGGTCTGCTGCGCCGACGCAACCGATGGTGACGCCAATCGGAGCCGTGCGTTTCTGTGGCCCGTCTTTTCCTTCGGTCAGGTATGAAAAGCCAGGCGTTTCTCCTTCCGCAACCGCGAGGCCGGTCAGTCTGCCTTTGATGAATTCAAATTTTCCTTCGGCGATGAGTCGCTCGACCACATTGAGGTATTCTGCTCCCGCCCGGCGCTGCAATCGGCCGATTTCAACCCCGACTCGCACGACGAAATCCTCCTGCTCGGCGGGTGCCAGTTGATCGAGCGCTGCGATGATCCCAGTGGAAACTTCGCCATGCATGTCGGCGACGTTGGCACCGTGGGATTTCGCGGAAGCGACATCCAGCGAGACCGCCTCTAGGATTTCCTGTGCGGAACGAGCCTTCCTCGCCACCAATGCTTTCAAGTTTTTTGCAGGGAAACTGGTGGCGCCAGAATCGGGATTGACCCGGTGCGGAAATTCTCCGCTCGGAGAAAGCACGAGGAATTTCCCGATCTGGCCCGACGTGCCTGCTGAGTTATTCAGGATGTAAAGTGCTTCCAAGGCGCTGGCGTTGGAGCCGGCGATTAGGACTTCGTTGTTCCGGCGTCCAGCCGGGGTCTTCAGGAAGTTTTCGATCTTGCGTAGATTTTCCGCCAGTGAGGGGACGTAAAGGTCTTCGATAAAACACCCGTTTTGACCGGGGTGCGCGGGTCTCAAATCGTGGAATGCGCTATCCTGCGGACTGCCAATCGCCAGGACTACTTTCTTCGCCCGAAGCGTGATCGGGCTTCCAGAAGCAGGCGCGACATCGAGCGAGTAGGCGTCTTCATCCCGCCGGATATCGAAAGCGTCTCCGTGCAGGAGTTCGCACTCCAAAATGCCTTCCGCCTCCGCACGCGCCAGCAGCCCTGCAAGTCGTTCCTGGACGTAAACGCCGAAGGTGAATCGCGGAATGAACAGGTCATCCCAGCGCCCGCTGTCCATGGCCTCCTGGTTGGCGCGCAGCCATTTGGCCGTCAGCGCTCCGGGCTCTTCGTCGGTGTGGTCAAAAAGCCGTTCCCGATTTTTTCCCAGCCATTCCACAAACGGCGCTCGCTCTTTTTCCTGAGGGAGAAACTCCTTTAGCGATGAGATGAGGAGCGAGTCCCGGCCGGATCGCGATCCGTAGGGAACACCCGCCCAAAATTCCCCGGATTTTTCAATGACGACGACCCGTGTGGGCTTTCCAGCCGGATGACGCTCCAGCCGCGAGATCAGATGGATCAGGATATAGGCCGAGGAAATTCCCGAGCCTATGATTGCAATTTGGTATTCGCGGTCCCTCGCGGTCATTTTCAATATTTACGAATTGTCAGAGTAAGCGGCTGCCGTGCCAGTCTAATCATCCGTCAACCGTCCCTTGTTCATGCAGGCATCTCGATCAATCATTGTCAGAGTAGCGGTCCATCGTTGCGGGAGATGTTTCGGTTCGAATCACGCGGGCCGGATTTCCCACGGCGGTGGAAAAATCAGGCACATCGCGAATCACCACCGCGCCCGCGCCGATTTTACACCATTTGCCGATGCGCACGCACGGGATGACGACGGCTCCCGCGCCGATGTGTGTCCCTTCGCCGACGTGGACGTGGCCGCAGAGCGTGGCGTGCGGGGAAATGTGAGCGTAGTCCTCAATGACGTTGTCGTGATCGATACTGGCTGCGGTATTCACGAGCACGTGCGAGCCGATCTTTGACCCCGCCTGCACGATCGCCCCGTGGAGCACCACGGACCCGGCACCGATGGATGCCGTGTGAGAAATGATCGCGCTGCCATGAACGGCGAGGCCGTATTCGGCATTGAGGAGCGCCACGAGTTCGGACCGCCGCAGATTGCTCCCGACGCTGATGATCATCGGTGAGTCCAGTTTTGAAAAATTCTGGCCGAGGACCCGGACGCCATCTTCAACTTTGATGCCCCGGAGCTTGGCCTGCTCCGGTTTGTCATCAAACGCGCCTTTGATCGCGAATCCAGAGCTCTCCAGAACCTCGCGGATCACATTAGAATGTCCGCCGGCTCCATAGAGATAGATGGGTTTTTTGGAAGTCATTGATGGCGATATTTGATCTGTCGAAAGCGGAGATGCACCGTCGTCCATCGACTCACGCGAGGTGAGTGGTGAGATGATGCTGCGCGGGCAGCTCGGGTCGGGAAGCAGCTTCGATGCTGGGCTGGGTGCTTCCGTTTTGGAGGCGGAGGCTTTCCGGCGTGTATTCGGGGATGGCCCGGTTCAATTGCGCCTTCAAGGCTTCACCGTCCGATTCATCCGTCACGAGCGCCGCAGCGATCTCATCTACAAAGGCGCGGATGAAGGTGTGGTGCTGCGGCTCGGAGGCGAGGCGGCGGATTTTCGGATGTTTCGTCGGCGTCACATTCTCGTGCGTGAGGCTCAGTTCCTCGTGCATTTTTTCGCCGGGGCGCAGGCCGCTGAAGACAATGTCGATGTCTTCATATGGCTTGAATCCGCTCAGCTCGATCATCTGCACTGCGAGATCGACGATGCGGACGGGCTTGCCCATATCGAGCATGAAAATGTCGCCGCCTTTTCCCAGTGCGGCGCTCTGGAGCACGAGCGAGACGGCCTCGGGGATCGTCATGAAAAACCGCGTGATGTCCGGGTGCGTGACCGTGATCGGGCCGCCCGCGCGAATCTGCCGCGTGAACGTGGGCACGACGCTGCCGGAGGAGCCGAGCACATTTCCAAAACGCACGGCCATGAACTTCGTCGTATTCGTCCGCGTGAGCAGAGACTGGATGTAGAGTTCCGCCATCCGCTTCGTCGCGCCCATCACGCTCGTCGGGTTCACGGCTTTATCCGTGGAAATGAGGACGAATCGCTCGACGCCATACGTGATCGCGAGCTCGGCGATCTGGGCGGTACCGAAGATGTTGTTGCGGATGGCTTCGCCGGGCTGCGCCTCCATCATCGGCACATGCTTGTGCGCGGCGGCGTGGAAGATCACCTGCGGCGTGAAGCGTCGGAAGATGGAAGTCATGCGATCGCGATTCCCGATGTCGGCGATGATCGGGACGACGGTGCCGTCGTTTCGTATGCCGTTCAGCTCCTGCTCGATGACGAAGAGCCCCGGCTCCGAGCGCTCGACGAGCAGCAGCTTTGACGGGCCAAAGGAAAGGATCTGCCGGCAAAGTTCACTCCCGATACTGCCGCCTGCGCCGGTGACCATCACGCAGCGTCCGGCGATGATGTGCTTCACGGCCTCGCCCTCGATTTCCACCGGCTCGCGCCCGAGCAAATCCTCGATTTCCACGGGCCGCAGCGTGCTGACGGCCACGCGCCCAGTGGCGAGCTGGCCGATGGATGGAATGGTGCGGCAGGGAAGGTCCACTTTGCGGATGATGTCCACGATTTCGTGGATGCGCTTTGCCGGTGCGGAAGGCATGGCGATGATGATTTCGTCGATCCGATATTTGGATTTGAAAGCGGCAATCTCTTCTGGCTGGCCAGCGATCGGGATGCCGTGCATACGGGAAATCTGATGGCGGAAATCGTCGAAGAACGCGACGGGGATCATGCCGTGCCACGGCTTGTCGAGGAGATCGCGTGCGAGCGCCGCGCCGGAATCACCCGCACCGACGATCGCGACGCGGGAGAGTTTGTGACCCTTGTCTCCCGTCTGGCGATAGTTGTGCAGTCGCATGAAGCGGAATCCGAGACGCGTGGCGCAGAGCGCGAGCAGCGTGAGCACGTAGTCCGTGAGGATGACCCCACGCGGCGGGGCAAACTGAAGTCCACCGATGAGATTCACGAGCGAGATGAAAAACGCAGCGCCCGTGCAGGCGATAAACATGCGCTTCAGATCGGGCGTGCTGAAGTAACTCAGCAGGCCGTCGAACTGGCTACTAAAGAAGAGGCAGATCAGCTTGATCGCGAGGACGACCAGCGCGATCTCGGCGAGATTTGGCTGGAAGCGATCGGGGACATCAAAGTCGAAGCGCAACTCGTACGCGAGCCAGAGGCAGCACGACAGCACCGCAGTGTAAATGCCGCTGAGGACCAGGATGCGGACCCACGGACGGTTGAGAATCGTGTGAAATATCTTGCCCTGGATGGTTCGGTTCATGGCGATGTTCGGGTTTTTCCCGCAGTTTCACGGATGATTTGACAGACCGTGTCGTGTTCGCTTTCGCTGAGGCTGGAGCCGCTCGGGATGCAGAGGCCGGACGCGAATAATTGTTCGGAGACGCCACCGCCGCGGATGCGGCATTTCTCAAAGACGGGCTGTAAATGGAGCGGCTTCCACGTCGGACGCGATTCGATGTTCACGGCCTCAAGAGCAAGGCGGATGTCTTCGCGCGTGGCCCCAAATTTCGCGGGGTCGATGGTGATGCACGTCAGCCAGCAGTTCGGCGTGCCGTAGTTGGCGATGGGCATGAACGAGATGCCGGGCAGCCCACCGAGCGCGTCTTTGTAACGCGCGAAATTCTTCCGGCGCGCAGCCACGCGATCCGGGAGCGCCCGCAACTGACCGCGTCCGATGCCTGCGAGCACATTGCTCATGCGGTAGTTGAAGCCGATTTGCGAGTGCTGGTAATGCGGCGCGGGATCGCGCGCCTGCGTGGCGAGGAAGCGCGCTTTCTCGATCAGGCTCGCGTCTTCCGACACGAGCATGCCGCCGCCGGAGGTCGTGATGATTTTGTTTCCATTGAACGAGAACACGCCGAGCCGGCCCTGCCCGCCGGACTTGCGCCCTTTGTAATCCGCGCCCAGCGATTCCGCCGCATCCTGGATGATCGGCACGTCGTAACGCGCGCACGTTTCCACGATCGGATCGTAGTCCGCGCACTGACCGTAGAGATCGACGACGATGACGGCGCGCGGCAGGCGTCCGCG
>JANLQB010000655.1:0-5694 GCA_031367565.1 Verrucomicrobiota bacterium | reverse complement strand
CCCGAGGCGTTCGGCCCATTCATCCGCGTGACCAACAGCTACAACGGGCTGCGGGCGCTCGGCTTCGACATCGGGTTCTACCGGAAGGTCTGCAAAAACGGCCTAATCGTTCCCGACTCGATCGTTCAATTCAAATTCACGCACCTCCGCCGAGACCTCGGCGAGACGATCACCTTCGACGTGGCGCGCGACCGCTTGGCAAAAGTGACAAACAGCTTCCGGGAATACCTCGGCGTCCTCACCGAATGTTCCATCGCGCTCGAGGATTTCGTGCCGTTGCTCAGCGCAGTCATGCTGATCAAACAGCCCGTTTCACTCGAACCCGAGAGCGCCGAGTCCGAGGATTGGGCCGCGCTCGACGGCCACCTTCACGAGATCGCCAACCGCTACTTCTTCGAACTCGGCGGCAACGCCTACGCCGTGTTCAACGCCATCACCGACTTCGCCTCGCACCCGCCCACGAACCGCCTGCTGCACCGCGACCGCCACAGCCTCCAGCGCCGCGCCGGTCTCTGGCTCGCCGATTTCAGCCAGAGGTGTCGCCGGCCGGATTTCGATCTGCACGAATACGTCGAAACGCTGAATACAAATCCGGAGGCTAAAACCTCGCTGTCGTGAGCACCGTGAGGGTGCGTTCAGGGTGCATTATGGCTTGCCGTCGCGCAAGACTTCAGGTCCATTCTCCGGTGTGGCTCATGCCCGATTTCATGAAAGGATTCATCGTCAAGAACTCGAAGACTGCGTCGGAGCCAGACTCACGCTGTTTGGTCGTGTGGGGCGTTGCTTTGATTCGGATCAGGTGACTTTGTAGAGTAACTTATATGGTTCCCCCATCTTTGTTCGGCATGTGTGTCCGATCGACGGCAAATGCCCTCGGGGTTGGAAAGTTGGTCGAGATGGAGGGAGATCGCGTGACGATCGAATATTTCGAATCACCGGTGTGCCCGGAACGGCCGCGGCAAGTCGTGGCCGGCGACACGGTGAAAGCGGTTTCATTGGAA
The DNA here is from genome assembly GCA_031367565.1 of Verrucomicrobiota bacterium. Classification (GTDB taxonomy): domain Bacteria; phylum Verrucomicrobiota; class Verrucomicrobiia; order Chthoniobacterales; family Chthoniobacteraceae; genus JANLQB01. The sequence continues at coordinate 4,693 of JANLQB010000655.1, read as the reverse complement.
ACACAAACAAGGGTCTACTTTCAAGACGAGAAGGGCGTGTGGCGCATTGGGCGCATCGATGATCATATCGATAGCAACTGTTTCATTGCTTTGCCTAACCAGCAGCAAGCGCGCATCCAAGAGGCCAATGTTTACGTCCGGTGGGATAAGCCGATCACTGACCCGTCCGAACATCTGGCCGCACGGCTGACCGAAACACCATTCTTTCACGGAGCACGTGCGGACCTGCTGTCAGGATTCGTACGGCAGCGGGCTGCGGCGGGTGGGCTCACCGGACTGCTTTCCGCGCCGATTGAATTGGAGCGGCATCAAGTCGAAGTGGTTCGTCGGGTTTTACGCGATCCGGTGCAACGCTACCTCCTCGCAGACGAAGTCGGCCTCGGCAAAACTATCGCGGCCGGTGTGATCATTCGCCAATACGTGCTCGATCATCCGAAAGATCATCGCGTGCTGGTGATCGTCCCAGAGCAACTGATCGACCAATGGCGATCAGAACTAAAAGAGCGGCTGCAAGTCAGCGAAACGTTCGGCCACCGATTGACCATCGTTTCCTTGGAGCAAATCGAGCAGTTGCCACCGACCGCTCTCGAGGCAGGAATGGTGGTGATCGACGAAGCCCATCAGGCAGTGGCGAATTGGCAGGCAACAGAGGGTTCTCCCGCCGGCGAACGTTTCAAAATACTACGGCGAATCACTGCGCCGGCGGCGGCTTCGCGCCTCCTGCTTCTTTCTGCGACGCCGGTGCGCCGCAACGAGGACGGCTTTCTCGCACTTCTGCATTTGCTAGATCCCGATGTCTATCGTCTTGGTGATCGTGCGGCCTTCCTCGCCAAGGTCGCCCAGCGGCAGGAGTTGGCGAATCTCTTTTATGCCTTCCGCGAGGAACAGCAGAGCTACTTTCTGGAGGGGATGGTGCAACAGTTAAGCGAGATGTTTCCGGATGATCGCCGCCTGAGTGGATTGCTGGCACGGCTGCAACCACAGTTGGAACCGGCCGTGCCAGAGGAGACGCCGGAGCGACGAGAGGCAGTGCGCGCGGTGCGGACGCACCTGAGCGAGACTTACCGTTTGCACCGGCGACTGCTCCGCAACCGGCGAACGACGGCGGTGGAAGGCCTGCTCCCGGGTCGGGCCGGTTTGACAACCCTGTCCTACCCGGATGCCACCGCAAGTCGGGTTGAGGCCGCTTTGGAAAGGTGGCGGTGCGCCGCCGCCGCGGCCTCTTGGGGACAGTCGCAGTCGGTGGAAGCGCAAGCGCGTGGCCGGGTTTATCTCGTCCTCCTCGAAGCGGCTTGGAGCGATCTCGATGCGCTAGCCTTCTGCGTGACCGTGCGTCTCGGCGAGAACCCAGGTGGGAGGGCCAATCCGTTCGGCCTTCTCACCGGGTCCAAGCGACTGGCCGTCTTGCGGACGACGCCATTGTTCGAGGACGAAAAAGTCGAACTGAAGAAACTTGTGCAAGCGATTCGCTCGAACTCAGACCCGAATGGAGACCGACTCAATCAACTCCTCGTGGCGGCGGAAGCCCAACTGGGGAAAGGGCAACGGGTTGTCGTCTTTACTTCCAGTCCGGCATTGGCGGACCAGTTTTTTACTTTGGCAAGTCGCGCGCGCCGACTGCCGGTGTGGCGGCACAGCTTGACCGAAACGGAGTGGCACGCTTTTCGTGATCCCGCTAGTCTCGGGTTACTCGTCTGCGACTATCGCGCAGAGGAAGGACTCAATCTTCAAGGCGGAAAAACATGCATGCTGCATGCGGACCTCCCACTTTCACCCAATCGCCTCGAGCAGCGGTTGGGGCGACTGGATCGTTTCGGCGTTGGTCATGCCGTGGTTTCCCTGGCACCAGTCCCCGAGGAATGTCCGTATCAGCAAGCGTGGCTGGAGTGTTTGTCCGATGCTTACGCGGTGTTTTCCAGCTCGATCGCGGCTTTGCAATATGTGGTGGAAGACGAGATGCGCAGCTTGTCGAGCGCGCTGCTCACGGATGGTGATCCGCGACCGCGACGAGACGCTCATCGACGTGTGCCTGCGCCGGGGGTATCGCTACTCCAATCGCTTCCACATCGAAATTCTCGGCAACAACCGCGGAACCTGAAACTCATGTCTTATCGCATCTGCAAGACATTCGAGATTGAAAACGGTCACATGCTGTCCAAGCACCCGGACAAGTGCCGCTTTCCGCAGGAACACACCCGCAAGGTGGAGTTCACGCTCGAAGCAGATGCGCTCGATCCGAACGAGATGGCCTGCGATTTCAAGGTGGTGAAGGAGACGATGGAGGCGCTTCTAGACCAGTATGACCACGCGATGTCCGTGAACACCGACGATCCGAAATATGCTGATCTCAAGGAGGCCTACGGCGACCGCGTGATTGGTTTCGAGAAAGCCGACCCCACAACCGAGTTGCTGGCGAAGACGATCTACGAGCATTCCTATCCCCGATTGAGTAAGAGTAGTCGCGCGGCGAGGAGCGCCGCGCCCACCTTTGTTTGCTAGACACAAATGGGCAATCTGGCGGCGTATCTTCAAGGTTGTTTCCAGCAACATTGCCCGCCGGGTTGGCAGGTTGCTCGGGAATCGCATTTTATCTCTCCAGCTATGGAGCGCCTACTCGGCTACGCGCCGCGAGCAGACCTACTGCTCGCCAATGCAGATGGCAGCCGGAGGCTGTGGATTGAGTTTGAGGTCAGCCGCGCCGATCCGGTCGCAAACCACGCGAAGTTTGCGACAAGTCATCTGTTCTCACCGTTTCCAAAGACTGACACTTTCGTCTCGATGGTCAGCTCGCACATTGATCGTGGTCGGCGAAACCTAGCGGCGCATACTATCCTGCTCCTCCGGCACGCGGGCTTGGATGCGTATCAGATGCCCCTACTGCCTTCCATCGCTCCAAACCGGATCAAGGAACTCAATCACACTTCGCTGCTTGCGTTAGCAACCAGCGGGATAGATGTGGGTGCTGAGGTCCATCGAGCTATCACCCTATCCCAGCCGATTCTCACCATGAATGCACACAAGATCATCTTCGCCAGCAACGTGCTGGAAGTCTTGTTGAACGCGGAACGCTGGAATCACGAACTGCAAACAGACAGCGGCAGAGAGCTGTGGGGAAAGCGCCGTGGCCAATACTTCGTGTTCAACAAGCAGTCTCAGAATTTCGCTCCCGCGAAATTCTGCGCGTTCGTGGATGCGGGCTTTGGAGCGGAAACGTCACGAGACAGTACCACGACGGTCATCGGATCGTTCATGCCGTTGAGCCTATACGTATCGCTTGATGAAAGTGAGCCGCGTTTCGACGGGCATGTGGCGTGGAAGCACCTCGTCAATAATCTGAGTTTCGCGCTCAATCCGCTCCGAGAACTTCCAGAAATCGAGCCGCAATTTACGTCTTGGCTCAACGAGCGAAGCGAGTCGCTTTCAGTTAAGGCCCGCGATGCCATAATTCTTCTCCCGCCTTCTTGGGAGTAGCAGCGCCCGGCTTTCCAGCATGTGCGCTCGCAAGCGAGCCACGTTTTCGTTCCGGCCAACGCAGTTACAGCTCCCAAACGCGGCTGCCTTCCTCCAATCGTGCCTCCGGTCCAATACGCGCCGCTTAACCCCCTCCCGCTCCAGCACCTTCTGCGTCCACGCGCGCACGCGAGCCCCGCACCGCGCCTGCAGTCTGGCGGAGTCCTCTTCGAGTGCTTCGAGTGCTCGCAGTTAGATCGCCCGCTTCACCGCCAGTGATGACGTCGATGGGGTCGAGTTCATGCTGCGCGCGAATCGCTTTCAGTTCTTTTTGCAACACCCCTTGGTCGCCGCCGAGTCGGCGGACGGACTGCGAAGGACGGTGATGCGGAGTATTCGCGCGCCGAGCAGCCGGCGAATGGCAACGGCGCGAGCGCCGAGAGCTGGCGCGGCGTGAAAGTTCACGTTGGCAAACACGCCGGACTCGATCTTGGGGATCTCGATCGCGAGGCCGTCGAGGCGCTCATCGCGCGCTGGCTGCCGGACGCGAAAGCGAAGGTCAAACCGCTGGCCGACGACCGCCGGCTCATGGCCGCCCTCGAAGCGGCGCAAAAGGAACTCGCCGCCGCCGCGGAAGTCGAGGCCGACAACATTCCCTACTAGCCCGGAGGTCACCGTCATGATTTTGATCAAACGCGAAAGCGCCTCGCACTGGTATCTGCGCGACGGCACTCCATTCCACGAAACCGAGCGCGCCGATGGTAAAGGTCTGCGCTCGGTCACGCTCCGCGATGCCCGAAAAGTTCGCGCTTACCCGAGCGTCACCAACGTCCTTAGCATCCTCGCCAAGCCCGGCCTCGATGCGTGGAAAATCGAGCAGGGAATCGTCGCTGCGCTGACTCTCCCTCGACGCGACGATGAAACGCTCGACGCGTTCGCCAAACGGGTCGTCACCGACATGTCGGCGCAGGTCGAGAAGGCCGCCGATCTCGGCAGCGCCATTCACGCCGCGTGCGAGGTGTATGCGAACTCGAAGGCGCTGCCGGAAAGCCCGGCGGTCGCCGCGTTGTTCGCGCCGGTGCGCGAATGGTTCGACCGCGAGGTCGAGCGGATCGACTGCATCGAGCGCGTCGTCACTCACCCCGAGTGGGGCTACGGCGGTCGGCTGGACATGGTGGCGAAGCTCAAATCCACGGGCTCGTGGACCGTCGTGGACTTCAAAACGCAGAAGGTGAAGCGCGAC
>JANLQB010000578.1:0-10297 GCA_031367565.1 Verrucomicrobiota bacterium | reverse complement strand
GATTCGCCGCTTTTTCCATCCTCGCCCAGGACCGGCAACAACTGCCCGCGACCGGGGAAACGGAACGCCGCCGCATCGTTCGCTCGACGTTCAAATTCCCGCTCCTCCGCATCCGCAGCGTGCTGCGCGGCGAGGCCATCGTGGCGGAGGAAGCCGTCGTCGCGGATCAACTCCTCGTCACACTCCAGCCCGGCATTTCAGCCGCCGCACTCGCAGCCGCGCTGGCCGAAAGCGGTATCCACATTCGCGAAAATCTGCCCGGCTCCGACACGCTGCTGCTCCAGCTCCCCGCTCACGAACTCGACTCCGTGGACCGCGCGCAGTTGCTGCTGAAATCTCGCGGGGATCTCTTTCTTCACGTCGATCCCAACGGTGTCGGCTTTGGCGCAGCGCCGAATGATCCGCGCTTCGCCGCACAGTGGGCGCTGCAAAATACCGGGCAAAATGGCGGCAGCGTCGGCGCGGATGTGAATGCCACCGAGCTCTGGAGTATCGTCGCGTCCGCTCCCGAAGTGCTCGTGGCGATCCTCGATTCCGGCATGGATTTCACCCATCAGGATCTCGCCGGTATCGCGTGGAAAAACCCCGGCGAAATTCCCGGGAACGGCATCGACGACGACGGCAACGGCCGCATCGACGATGTGAATGGCTGGGATTTTGTGAACTCGGACAACGATCCCACCGACGATCACGACCACGGTTCGCACGTCACCGGCATCCTCGCCGCGCGTCGCGGAAATGGACTCGGCATCGCCGGCCTCGCCGCTCCGGTCGCCATTTTACCGGTGAAAATCCTGAACTCGACCAATGCGGGATTCACCAGCGACCTCATCGCCGCGCTCGACTACGCGCGGCTACTCGGTGCGCGGGTGATGAATCTTTCCCTCCAGAATTACCCCACGAGCGGCAGCTTCCAGAGTGCCATGGATCGCACCGAGGCTGCTGGAATCGTGGTGTGCGCCTGCGCGGGAAACCAGGGCGTGAACAACGACGCGTTCCCGAACTACCCGAGCAGTTTCACCAATGCGAACGTCATCGCCGTCGGAAATCACGACCGCACCGACGTCCGCTGGAATGGTTCCACGCCATCGAACTACGGCCTCGCCTCCGTGGACCTGTTTGCGCCAGGGCGCGAAATCGTGAGCACGGTTCGCGGCAGTCTTTACAGCGCATTCACCGGCACCTCCATGTCCTGTCCGCACGTCGCCGCCGTCGCCGCGATCATCCGCGCGCTGAATCCCGAATGGATGCCCGCCGACGTGAAAAGCTGCATCTTAAATACCGTCACCACGCGCCCCGCCTACGGTGGCATCTGCGTGAGTGGCGGCCGGCTGAATGCGGGGGCCGCGATCAACCGCGCGATCAAACTTCAGCCCACGAACGACCCCGATGGTGACGGCACGCCGAGCCTTGTCGAATACAGCCTCGGCACCGATCCGCTATTGAGCGGCGTGAATAGTGCGACGGCGTTTCAGATCAACGGACTCACGCTGGAATTTACCTATCCGCGCCCCCGCGCCGATATCTCGTATGCCGTTGAAGCCTCAGACGATTTCATTGCCTGGGATTCCGGAATCGTAAATCAAGGAGGCGCAGGCACGTCGGCCACCGCAACCGTGCCGGTGGGAATTGCCGGTCATAGATTTCTACGATTGCGAGTGAGCCTGCTGCCTTGAGTTGGTGTCGTGGAAATTCATTCCCGAAAATCCATGTGCTATAAGATTTTTGGCTTTCTGCTGGCATTCGGGCTGCTTGAAATTGGCGAAAATTCAACCTATTTTGAAACCGCATTTTTTTTCCGCCGTATTCCCGAATTATTCGATGCTGAACGCCCTTGCGCACCGCCGAGCCGGCTTCACTCTCGTTGAAATCATGATCGTCGTCGCGATCATCGCCATGCTCGCCGCGATCGCCGTCCCGAATTTTCTCCGCGCTCGCAAACGTTCGCAGGCGACTCGAATCCTTCAGGATTTGCGGATGATCGACTCTGCCATCGACCAATACGCCATCGAAACGAATAAAACCACCGGCGCTAACGTAGATTGGACGGACGTGAAGGGTTACCTGAAAATCGGCTCCACTCTTTATAACTCCACGGGCAAGGACATGTTGAACAACAGCTTCGGAACCTTTTCGGTCGATGCGATTCCCAAGGTTCCGGCTGCGACATTCACCAAGCTCTCTGACAGCGCACCCGCTGAGTTCTGGTCGCCTTACAAATAAGTAACTCGATAGCTGCTTTTCCGGAGCAGGGTGAGTGCTAACTAGTTTTTGCCAATCGTTCCAGTTTCGCGTCGTCGGCTTCCGGTTCGGAGGTGGGTAGATATGTCCCGGTGCCGACGAGTCGCTCGAAAATCGGCGAAGCCATGAGTGTGGTGATGACAGCCATGATGACGAGCGTCGCGAAGAGGCCTTCGGAAATGATGCCGCGCTGGAGGCCGATGTTGATGATGATGAGTTCCATCAAGCCACGCGCATTCATGAGCACGCCGATACCGAGCGATTCGCGATTTGAAATACCAGTCGCGCGCGCCGCCAGCCAGCAGGCCACGCCTTTCCCGAGCACTGCTGCCACGAGCACCGCACCGCACATGAGCCAGAGGAAGCCGGTATTGAGCAGGGCGATTTTGGTATGCAGCCCCGAGTAGGTAAAGAAGAGCGGCAGCAGCAGCGCGACGGTGAGCGGCTGGATGCGCCCGATGAGATCGCGCGCTACGACACCGCGCGGCATCGCGGCACCCATCACGAATGCGCCAAAGACTGCGTGCAGGCCGATGAGATCGGTGATGAAGGCACCGAGCGCCATCAGCGCGAGGCCGATGACGAGTCCGGCTTCAGTGAGCGTGCCGTTCTTCACCAGCCAGTCTTTGCTGCGGGCGAGTAATGGTTTCACGACGAGCAGCGTGAAGGCCACATAGCCCGCGCCGCCGCCGATGTTCACCCACGCGTGGCTCCAGTTGTTGTCGAAGCTCGCGAGCACTACGGCGAGGAGGCACCACGCCGTCGCATCGTCGAGAGCACCCGCGCCGAGCGCCACGGTCCCCATGGTCGTGCCGGAGAGTTTTTTGAAATGGATGATCCGCGCGAGCATCGGGAACGCCGTGATGCACATGGACGCGCCGAGGAAAAGCATGGCTTCGGAAAGCGAAGTCTTCTTCGGAAAAAGCTCGGTGTAATGAAAGAACACCCACGCCAGCCCGGCCCCGAGAATGAACGGCGCGACCATCCCGGCGAGCGAGACGGCGATCGCGCTTTTGAGCCGCTTCGCGACGATGTCCACGCGGAATTCCATGCCGACGACGAACATGTAAAGGGCTAGCCCGAGCTGCGCCGCGGGGAAGAGATAACTCTGCGTGTCGCGCGTCGCCTGCGATTTATCCCACGGGAAAAGCCACGCCTGCGCATCCGGCGCGAGCAGGCCGAAAAGCGACGGCCCGAGCAGCACGCCCGCGATCATTTCCGCGACGACCTGCGGCTGACCAAAGCGCGCCGCGATGGCTCCGACGAACCGGCAGAAAAGCAGGATGATGGCGATTTGCAGGAAGAACTGAACGGCGAGGTGGAGATTGTTCATGGGTTGGCGGGCGAAAGCTTTTAAGACACAAAGTTAGCCGCCGGGAGTGTTGTTTCGGAAATAGTCATTTGCGATGGGATTGATCGCAAATCGCTATGACTCCGGGGGCGTTATTTGGTTGAAGTGCGCGACACACTTCCATTTATACGAAACCGGCGCAGTATCCTCCACGCGAAACCACAGAATCGCCCCCGGAATCCACGCGATCGGCGTGGGCGAGGGAACGACGCCCGCTTTTCCGAAGCACCTTTTCCAGGATCTCGGAATCATCCCGGCAGGATTCTACGCGAAGGCGCAGCAACCGATCGGGCGGATTGCACGTTCACGAGCTCTCGTGCAGCAAGCGCGCGACTTGTAGCAAAAATGGTTGTTTGCTATGCGATTGATCGCGAGCTGCGATTAACCCATGGACCTCCGTCAACTTCGATACTTTCACGCCATCGCCGAGGAGCTGAGTTTTTCCCGCGCTGCAAAACGCCTCAACATCGTCCAGCCTGCACTTAGCCGTGCGCTGAAGGAGCTCGAATCGGAGATCGGTGTGGAGCTCATCGCGCGCACCAAACGCTCCGTCGCGCTCACTGCCGCAGGAAAAGTGATGCTCGCCGATTTGGCGCTCATCTTCGAGCGTCTCGAGCAAATGACCCGCCGCGTCCGCCGCGCTGCCGCCGGCCAGGTGGGTGAACTCCGCCTCGGCTATATCGGTCCGCCCACGCACGGCTTCCTCGGTCGCATCCTCGATGAATACTCGAGCCGCTGCCCGGAAGTGACCGTCCATCTCGAAGAGCGCACGCCTGAACGCGTCTGGGAAATGGTCGCCAAGGGCCGGCTCGACATCGGCCTCACGCGCCCCGTCCTCGCCCATGCCGCACTGCGCATGGAGACTCTCCTACTGCGTCGGGAGCGCCTCTGCGCCGCCATCCCCGAGCGGCATCCGTGGGCTGGAAAAAACTCGCTCCCGTGGAAAAAACTCGCAGGCGAGGCACTCATCATCCTCGCCCGCCGCGAAGGCGGGGGCCTGCACGATGAAATCCTCGCTGGCTGCCGCAGCGCTGGCTTCACCCCGCGCCTCACCCACACGCCGAGCGTCATCAGCACGGTGCTCCGCTACGTCGAAGCCGGCACCGGCATCGGCATTGTCCCCGAAAGCCTCGCCGAGCAGGACGCCACGAGCCGCTGGACTAAAGCCCCGCTCACCCCGCACCTCGCCGTCCCGCTCGTCATGGTGTGGAAAGAGGCGCACGAAGAGCCGCCGGTCACCGCCTTCCGCCAGCTTATCGGCGAGTGGTTGAAAGCTGGAAAGCTGTGGAAGACTTCATCGCCCTGAGGGTCACGCCCACCGGACATCGTGGCGTTCGTTTCACTCTGCTCCGCTTTCCCTTTTGAATTCTCCCATGCCGCACCGCCTCCCGCTCCGCGCCATCGTCTTCACCCTCGCATTCTTGTCCTTCGCGTGTCTGCTCGGGCCGTTCTTCGGTCTATGGTCGATGCACCTTTTCGGCTGCTGGGTGCTGCCTCCGTCTACTGCGCTGCTAGTCATCATCGGCTGGCGCACGCGCGGTGAAAAGGCAGGCATCGGAAGCGCGCATACGTGGATCGTGCAGGGCGCGCTGGGTGGCATCGTTGCCGCCATTGCGTACGATCTTTACCGCCTGCCATTCGTGCTCAATGGCGCGCCGCTTTTCAAAGTCTTCCCGCGTTTCGGCCAGCTCCTGCTCGGTGGTCACGAGCCCACATGGCTAGTCAACGCACTCGGCTGGAGCTACCATTTTTCCAACGGAGCCGCGCTCGGAATTATGTTCCTCGCCATGGTCACGACCGACAGCCGCCAGGTGCTATTCTGGGGCGCGGTAACGTGGGCACTTTTCATCGAAGCCATGCTCCTCCTCACGCCCTACACGAGCTTCTTCGGCCTCCCGTTAAACGCGCGCTTCATTTTCCTGACAGTGACGGCGCACCTCGTCTTTGGCCTCACGCTGGGCTGGTGGTGTCGGCGCAGGATGGGACCGAATGAAACCTGCGCCAGCTCTTGAGCGATCCGCTCGCGGTGGACCGGGGTTGGTAAGCCACCAAGTTTCGTTCATCGCGGGAGGCAAACCCGTGGCGCTTTTTCACGACCGCTCGACCCGCAAGGAGTCCGCGGCAGCGAAGAAGTCGGTCACGTTATTTTAGGGAAAGACCATCCCGCGCGAGCTGGCGGATACCCTAGCCAAGGTGAATGATGACAAGGCATTTCCCGGCACGATCACGATTCCAAACACGGCGCAGGACCAATGGACGACGCGCGCATTGACGCGCTCTTTGTGGAAGGACGGCGTGCCAAAATACACGCTGCTCTGGCTGAGCGAGCCGGACAAAAGCCAGCACGACGCCAGCCCCCGGTTCGGCCAATGCGCTCGCGGGTATCGACCTCGGCCTTTTTCGCTGGAAGCAATATCTCCAAACGAGCGACGTGAACGGCACGGTCTATTTTGACTCAGGAAACGGCGAGGCGTCACCGAAGTAAGGTGCGGCTTGGCGCGCAGCTAAGGCTGCCCGTGGAATCACTATGCTTCGGAGCGGATGATAGCGTTCCAGCTCCATCCTCTCACAAGCTAATGAGGACGATCGGTCCCTCCGGTTTCGTGCTCCCCCCTTTTTTCTCGCGGCTGATGGCAAACTTATCTGCGGAACCGACCGTCGCGTTGAAGTTGAATTCGTAACGCGCACCGCCTTTTTCATCCACGCGCAGAAGCCCGGCGCTGATGGGCGCGCCCGCTTTTTCGTCGATGACCCAAAGCTGGTAATCCTGTGCCGCGCCGGGCGGCTCCAGCTTTTCCACCGTCAGGATGCCGTGTTGCTGCGCTTGGCTCCATGCCACGGCGGCGCGCGTTTCGCCCGTCTCGGCGACCTGCCCGGTGAGGGTGCGGATCGCGAGCGAGTTGAGCGCGTCGTCTTGCAAGGCGGCGAGAGTCTGCCGCGTTTTGTCGAGCTGCGCGGTGAGGTTGCGGATGGCGACCGCAGAGGCTCCGTCCTTTTTTTTCAAGGTGGCCAGGTTGCTTTCCAGTTGCGTGCGTTCGGCGGCAAGGCTGACGGTCTTGGTGAGGAGCTGAGTGCGCTCAGCGGCGATGCGCGCGACCTGTGCGGTCGCTTTCGTTTCCTTTTCCCGGAGTTCAGTGATGTCGCTTTCGAGGCCCGCGCGTGCGGCCTCAAGGTTTTCCGCTCCCGCCGCCTTTTCGCGAAGCATAGCGACCTCCCGCCTGAGTTGCTGGCGTTCGTGGCCGAGCCCCGCCGCGAGGATGGCGAAGACGGCAGCGAGGGCGGCGACGGCGGCCCACGTGAGCCAGCGCGTATCGCGCCGGGTCGGCATTACGGCTGCGTTTTCGGCGTGGATTTGCGCGATGAGCTGGGCTTCGAGATTCGCAGGAGGTGCGATCAGCGGCGCGGCATGGGCGAGCGCGGCCGTGGCATTTTGGAAATCGCGTAACAGTGCACGCAGTTCTGGATCGCGCGCCATCTCGGTCTCAAAAGCGCGCGCCTCTTTCGTCGGCAGCGCGCCGAGAGCAAAGAGCGAGGCAAGTTCTTCGTGGCGTTCGTTCATGCGCGGTGGGCGACGAGGTCGTGGAGGCGCAGCATCCCCCGGCGGATGCGTGCTTTGATGGTGCCGAGCGGCTCGCCCAGATTTTCGGAAATCTCGTCGTGCGTGAGCCCGCGAAAAAAAGCCATCTCGATGGCTAGACGCTGATCGCCCGGAATCTTCGCCAGCGCTAGTGTGAGCAGCGCGCGCATGTCGCCCGCCACGCCCGGCTCATCCTCGGTGGAAGCCGTGAACCGTTCCGGCTCCCGCGTCGCCGCTTCCTCCAGCCGCGTCTGCCGGTCCCGCGCCCGCAGGCGGTCGAGGCCGCGATTCCGCGCGATCATCACCAGCCAGGTAAAAGGCGCGCTCCGCTCGGGATCGAAGGTCGCAGCCTTTCCCCAAATCTGGAGAAAACTCAACTGGAGCACCTCCTCCGCATCGTGCTGATTGTTGAGCATTTTGATAAGCATGGAAAAGACCGGCACCGAGAACCGCCGGTAAAATAGCACAAACGCGGCCTCATCGCCCAGCGCGATACGGGCCAGCCAGCTCACTTCCTCCGCGGTGGAGGCAGCGCGCGGGCTCATGCGGCGGAGGTGCGATGGGAAACGGACATGCGGTGTGGCTGACGTCGGAATACTCCAGTAATCGCCGGAGATTCGGGCATTAGATGCAAAAACTACGCAGCCGCTCCATCCGGCACGATGGAAGCCCTTCCTTGTTCACTGCATTATCCGCTGGAAAAACCAAAACGCTCCGGCGGCGGTCACGCCGAGAGCTCCTGTCGCCACCACCCGTTGCGCGACGGGCGGGCTGGCGCGGCGCACAAACGCGAGCAGCGGCGCGACCACGGCGACGATGCATCCCTGGCCCAATTCTACTCCGCCATTGAAGGCGAAAAGCGACCACCCCAGCGCGTGGCGCGGAAGCATCATTTGCTGCAAAACATTCGCAAAGCCAAAGCCGTGGATGAGCCCGAAGCAGAAGGCGAAAAGCAGCCGCGGGTCGCGCCCGGTTTTCCCCAAAAACGCATGGACCCCGACGAAGACGATGCTGAGCGCGATGATAGGTTCGATGACGGCGGCGGGTGGATTCAACACGCGAAAAGTCGCGAGCCCGAGCGTGATGCTGTGCGCGATCGTGAAGGCGGTGATGATCTTCAAAATCCGCCCGACACTCCCGCCAAGCAGCATGAGTCCGACGACGAAAAGGATGTGATCCGGCCCGATGAAAATGTGGTGGATGCCCTCGAACACAAACTCGCGCACGACGACCGCGATGCTCTGCTCCGCGCCGACTTGGAATTCCAGCAAAGTGTCCTCGCCCTCTAAAGTCTCCTGCCGCAGCAGTGCCTCGCCCTGATAGATATTTAGAAAAGTGCGATGCCTCGGATCGTAGGGGAAAAGGCGGACCTGCACGCGGATGCGATCCGGAGCGGCGGGCCATGCATAGTGCAGTTCGAAACGCAGATCGCGTTTTTCGGAGATGGGGACGATGTCGATCAGCTCCGCGTCGAGCGACTGGCCATCGGCGACGATGTGCAGACGCGCGGAGATCGTCTCCGCGAGGACGCTGCGCTGCGCGGCTAGAGTCGTTGCGTCCAGCAACATCGCGGGTTCAACCGATGGAAGGTCGTGCGCCACGTCCGTGGTCGAGGCGGTAATGCTCACTGCCAGCCCGGAAGGACCGGGCCGCAAATCCACAAAGCTGGTGGGCTCGACATGCGCCCCCGCTGGCGAAAGCGAGAGCACGGTTCCGAGGATCGCGAGCAGGAACTGCCTCACGGCTGCAATAGCTCAGGTGGCGAAGTGGTCTCCGCCTTCGCCTGGGTTGTCGTGCCACCACCGAGTTTCGCCAGTTCCGCCGCGGCCAGCGGAGCCTGCAAAATACTGAAGTGCGGATTCAGCGTGAGCGCCTGCTCGAAATGGTTTTGCGCGGAAACGCGGTCGCCAAATTTCGCGGCAATCATCCCGGCGTGAAAGTGAATCTCCGCATTCGGCGTCTTCCGACTCAACGCAACTTTGATGGCCTCGATCGCGCGCGCTTGATCGCCATTTTTGAAATACACCCACGCGAGCGTATCGGCCTCGTTCACATTCCGCGTCAACTTCCGCTCCTCCGCCATGCGCAAAGCTTCGATCGGTTTCCGATCGTGATCGGCGTAGAACTTGGCCATCGCCAGATGGCTATGCCCGGCCCGCGCGAATTGTTGCACGTCAAGCGCCTCCACTTCCCCGTAATATTTTTCCGCTTCGGCAGCACGGCCCTGCACCGCACAAAGGTCACCGAGGGCCGCTAGTGCCTCGTGATTCGGCGCGTTCTCGAGGATCCTTTGGAAATACCTTTCCGCTCCGGGATAATCCTCGCGCGCCGCTGCGATCCGTCCTGCGGCCAGTAAGACGTGCGTGTTCCTTGGCGAAGCCTTCAGAGCTGGCTCCAGCGCCTGGGCCGCAGATGGAAATGCGCCCTCACTGAAGAGCATCATCGCGAGATTCGCGCGGCACCACGCCGTGTTCTCTGCAAAAGGTGCTCCGGCCTTGATCGCTTTCTCCATCAGCCACGTTCCCCTCCTAGCATCGCCGGTCAGCCACAGCAGATGCGCGCCACGGCTCCACGAGGAAAGGTCCGGCTTCACGTCCATCATTTTCTGGTAGTGATCGTAAGCCGCGTCGTAGTCGCCCAGCTCCACATCCGCGTCGCCCAAGATACCAAACGCCGCTGCATTCGTAGCGTCTAAGGCCAGCGCCCGAGCGGCCCATTCCTTACTCTCATCAAAAAAATGGCGACCGCCCATGACCCATGCCATCCCTGTCATCGCATCCACACTGCTCGGATTAAGATTCAGGGAAAAACGGTATGCTGACTCCGCGTGCTCGTAATAACTTTCGTTCGCGGTATCTCGCAACATCTGCGCGATCGCATCACCAAGATTAACCCACGCCACGGGGTCACCAGTTTTGTCGCGCACTTTCCCCATCGCGATAGCTAGTGCCTTCTCCGTCACGGACTGCCCCGAAGGCACTGGGATCTTCGCTAGAACTTCTGCCGCAGTTAGCGGGGCTGTCGCCACTGACGTCTTTGCCTCGAGCTTGGACTGGGGCTTTTCCCGTAACAGTATCGCAGCAGCAAACGCGACACCGATGCAAGTGATGATGAGTAGAGCGCGTTTC
>JANLQB010000444.1:0-4932 GCA_031367565.1 Verrucomicrobiota bacterium | reverse complement strand
CTTTTCAATCGCGATTTGCCGATAAATGGAATCATTAGATTGGATCAAGGCGTGCTCGTTCCCGAACCTACGACGTCCCTAATAGCCGTCGCAGGCGCGCTCAAGCTTATGGCCAGGCGACCGCGTCGCCGATGACCAATATGACCCATTTTTGGAAAGGGTGCTGTAATTAGTATTGGATCGAGGTGTGCTGATTCCAAAATCGACATTTAGTTCGCACTGCTCGGTATATGTGGGGAAAGCGGGGTCGATTTGTGAATCGGGAATTTCGTGAGCTTCACGATTTTTTAAAGTCGTGCCCAAGTTTTCTTAACGAAATCCGCCATTTTCTGGCCGAGGCGAGGGCCGATCGCGGCGGCCCGAAACAAAGCCGTCAGTAAGATTGAATGTTTGCATGTCCCGAAGCTCTGGCGGGCGCGGCGGGGTGGGGATACGAATCGTGGAGTTTCCGCTGGAAATGCGGCGGCGCTCCCGCATCATCCCGGCTCACATGCGCGCGATTTTAGCACTCGAAGACGGTCGTTTTTTCATCGGTGAATCCTTTGGAGCCGCAGGCTCCGCGGTCGGTGAGGTGTGTTTTAATACCTCGATGACGGGCTACCAGGAAGTGCTCACCGATCCGTCGTATCGCGGGCAGATCGTGGCGATGACGTGCCCGCAGATCGGGAACTATGGCGTGAACGATATCGACAACGAGAGCGCCGGACCGCACGTGCGCGGCTTTGTGATCGAGGAGCTGAGCGCCATCGCGAGCAACTGGCGATCGACCGGCGATCTCGATGGATACTTGAAGCGCGCGGGTATCCCCGGCATTCAAGGCATCGACACGCGGGCGCTCACGAAGCATCTCCGTTCGCGCGGCGCGATGCAGGGCTGCGTCACGAGCGACGATATCACGCCCGAACAAGCGATCGAGCGCGCAAAGGCTGCGCCACCGATGGCGGGTTCGGATTTTGTGAAAGAGGTGACGCCAAACGCCGCGTACGATTGGGATCCAGACGACCGGCTTTCGCCCGAGTGGACGATCATAAAAGGCGATGGCGAATCTGTGGAAGTGCGCCATGGAAAAGAGGTCTTCAAAAAGTTGCCGCCCGCGCGGCACAGCATCGTCGCGTATGACTTCGGCATGAAGACGAACATCCTCCGGCGGCTGCGGCAGGAGGGTTTCAAAGTGCGCGTCGTCCCGGCGGACACGAGCGCGGAGGAGGTGCTGGCGCTGAAGCCCGACGGCGTTTTCCTCTCGAATGGTCCGGGCGATCCGGCGGCGCTCACTTACGTCCACGAAAATATCCGCCAGCTCATCGGCAAGACGCCCATCTTCGGCATCTGCCTCGGCCACCAGATGCTCGGCTACGCGGTGGGCGGGAAGACTTTCAAACTCAAGTTCGGCCATCGCGGCGGGAATCAGCCGGTGAAAGATCTGCGCACCGGGAAGGTGGACATTACTTCGCAAAATCATGGCTTCGCGGTCGATGCCGATTCGCTGCCGGATTCCGTCGCCGTCACGCACATCAATCTCAACGACCAAACCGTCGAAGGGCTCATGCATAAAAGTGAGCCCGTCTTCAGCGTGCAGTATCATCCCGAGGCCGCGCCCGGCCCCAACGACGCCACGTATTTCTTCGCGCAGTTTGCCAAACTCATTGACGACGCGCGTTAGCCTCTGACACCTTCCCGACCGCCATGCCAAAGCTCCAAGTTGCACTTCCCGACGGCACCACCGCCTCCCACGATCTCACCGACGAAACGATCACGCTCGGTCGCGTCGCCGATAACATGATCCAGATCGACGACGCCTCCGTCTCCAGCCACCACGCGGAACTCGTGCGCGATGGTGACGATTACATCCTGCGCGATCTCGACTCGACCAACGGCACGCGCCTCAACGGCCAGCCACACCGCGAAGGCAAGCTGAAGGAAGGCGACCAAGTCCGGTTCGGGAACATCGAGACACTTTACGAATCCGAGAACCCCGCGGACGCCCAGCCGATGCCGCAAGAGGCCGCCGCCGCGCTCCAGCCCGCCGCGCAATCAGTGCGGCCTTCGAATTTTACCAACGCATCGCCTTTCCAGACGAAGAAGAAAAAGAAAGACCCCGCTGCGATGGCGATTCTCGCTTTCGGCATCGTAGCCATCCTCGCCTTTGCCGCCGCTGCGGCAGCGGTGATGTCGCTCCAAGGTCCGAAGCTGCCGGGGCTCTAGCCGCCGTTCGCGGTGGCCCTCGGAGAATTGCCGCGCCTCGCGTGTCGGCGCAGCGTCCTGCCTGCGATCACGGCGGATTCCTCGTCGTTATTCTGGCGCGAGATCGAGTCGGTCGAATTTCGGGATGTCGAGAGCGGTGCTCCGCCGCAGCAATCCACGCGCGTTTGGGTCGCGTGGGATGCGGAGGAAATGCGGGTGCTGCTGCGTGCGGAGGACACGCATATTTTTGCGACGTTCACCGGGCGCGACGCGCCGCTTTTTACGGAGGAAGTCGTCGAGGTGTTTCTCGATCCCGTCGGTGATCGCGAATGTTACTTCGAGATCGAAGTGAATCCGCTTAACGCGGTGCTGGATCTCGTGCTGCGTCGCAATCGCAGCGGGTATAAAAAAGACTTCGCGTGGCGATGCGAAAACCTGCGCACCTGCATCCGTCGCGAAGCTGCTGCGTGGACGGCCGAGCTAGCCATCCCATTTCGCAGCCTCGCCGCCGAGCCCCCGAAGCCGGGCGATCAATGGCGCGGGAATTTCACCCGGATCGACCGCCCGCCCGAGGCCCCGCGCGAGCTTACCGCGTGGTCGCCCACAGGCTTCGCAAATTTCCACGTGCCCGAGCGATTCGGGGTGATCGAGTTTTTCGGGGAAACTCGATGAGCGGCGAGTTCCGGGGAGGGCACGCGGGACGAGTGTTCTCCCCGGAACTTACCGCGCCGCCGCTTCGTCCGCAGGAGGCAGCGGCTCGGCGACCGTCCACTCGAAAATCGGCGTGTCTCCGATCAGGGCGGAAGGCGCATGGAATGCGAAACGTGTAATCGTTTCCAGCGACGGGATCGCGCGGTAGCGACCGGCGAGCGCATCGTTAAGCAGCGTCTCGGTCAGCGGTGCTGAAAACTCGAAAAAGCGGAGCGGCCTCGCGATCGGGCCGAGGAGGTGCGCGGTGAATTCGCACTCGTGCAACTCGCCGATGGCTCGCGCGTCGATCTCAACTCCGCCATCACGCCACGTCACTGAACCGTGCCCATTTTGCATCAGCACATTGCTGGCGCCGAAGGCCACGCCTTGAAAAGACACGCTGCCGACCAATTCCGGCGCGGCCCCCGTTCCGCCGAGATGCAGATCGAAAGTTGCAAGCGCACTCGGCGAGGGGAGCGGCCCGCCTTGCGCGGTGATGTCGAGTTTCCACCCGCTCCAAGGCGCGGACAGCGCGGGGAAAACAGGCGGTAACTCCTCGCCCTCGTGCGACCAGAAATCCGAAACGTTTAATGTCGCGATCTGACTTTCCGTGGGAGCCGTCGAGCCCCTCACCGTCCCCGCGCTCAGGGGCCCCTCGAATTGCAGCTTCAGCGCCGTCGTCATTTTCGCCGAGCGAAACATCGTCACCTCCGATTTGTCGCTCTCGATCAGCCCCTGCAATTCCGGATCGCGCACATTCTGCAAATCCACCTTTCCCACCGCCCGGAAATCTCCCGTCGGATGCCGCCCCACGAGCCGCGCGATCGACACCGTCTGCCCGTCGAACGTTGCTTCGCCGGCCACCCCCGTGAGCGACTCCCCGCTTGATCCGAGCGGCAGCTTGCCATCCGTCAGCGCGAGTTTTCCATCCATCTTTAGCGCTGCCAGCGGACCTTCCGCCGTCACATTTCCGTTCACCACGCCGGCGATCGGAAAATTCCAGCCCGTCAACTTCGCGGCCGTTCCGAGTTCCAGATTGTAAGCCGTCAACGACACTTTGCTCTGCACGTCATCATTCAGCAGCGTGTCGAGCTCGGTGTTCGGCCACTTCCGCCAGACATCCAGCGGCAGCAGGGCATCGCCTTCCAGCCAAAGCTGCTGCTTGTGCATGAGCCGGATGCCTTGCAGCGCCAGCGCCATGTTTCCCACCGCGACATTTGCCGTAAAAGACGACTCGTCATCCGACAGCGCAAATTTACTAAACACCATCCCGCCCGCCGCGTAGCTGCCTTCGAGATCGGCATTGATCGGGTGCAACTGCGCCCCCGCCGCACTCGGCGAACGGACCTTCCGCAAATGCGCCACGAACTTCCCGCTGTTCCCCTTCGCCGAACCCTCGCCATCCCAATCAATCAGCGCCCCGCCGGCCAGCGGCTCCGGCACGATCGGCTTCTGCAAAATCGCCGCGTAAGTATCCAGATCCGCCACGGATGCGCGCAGCGTTCCCCAATATTGCGTCGGCCCGAGGATGTTCACCACGCCGTTCCCGCGCACATAATCCTCGCCATTAAAAATGTTGAGGTGCGCCACCTGGAGCTCATTCCCATTGATTCGCAGCGCCGCGTTCAGTTGCTCGATCGGCGCATCCCGCCACCGCAGCTTGCTTCCCTCGATCACGAGATGTCCCTGAAATTTTTCCTCATGCCCGCGCACCGCGCCCTCGATCGTCCCGCGCCCCGCCGCATAGGTGAACTCCGGCAGCAGCAGCGCCGACAGCTCCGTCATGTTCTCGATCTTTGCCGAAATGTTCGCATTAAAATCTCCCTGCCACCACTCACGCCCCGGTTCCGGCAAAGTCATTTCGCCGTCCAGCGTCAGCGCATTGTGTCCCTGCAAGAGCGAGCATTCATGCACTTGCAGTCGGCGGTCGATCAGCGTCACTCCCAGCACCAGCGAGTCCCACTGCCGCGATTCCCATTGGAAATTTGCCGCGTCCAGATGGAGCCACGTCGTCGCTTGCTGCACATCGTGCCGCGATCCATTGAATGAAAAATTTCCTTC
>JANLQB010000548.1:0-1957 GCA_031367565.1 Verrucomicrobiota bacterium | reverse complement strand
AAAATCATCGCGCTATCGTAGCCGAGCGCCGCCATCGCGTCGGGGAGTTTGCCGTTAAAACGCTTCTTGTAAGCCGCCACGAACGCCGCGCCTTTTGGCCCGCCCGCATCCGGCGAGTAGTGCGTGCTGAAGTAGGTGCCTTCCACGGCTTCCTTGCCGATCTCGGTCAGTTTCTCACTTTCCCATCCGTCGCCGCCAAAGATCGGCACGGTCAGCCCGACCTCTTTCGCCTGAATACAGATCAGCGCCGCGTCCGTGTAGTAGCCCGGCACAAAGACGCCTTCGGGATTCGCACCCTTGATCGCGGTGAGCTGGCCTTTGAAATCCTTGTCGCCGCCATTGAAATCCAACTCCTGCACGATCTGCCCGCCGCCTGCGAGGAATGCCTCTTTGAAGAACTTCGCGAGGCCTTTCGAATAGTCGCTCTTCACATCGGTAAAAATCGCAATTTTCTGAGCCTTGAGTGTCTTTTTTGCGAAATTCGCCATCACCGTTCCTTGAAACGGATCAATGAAGCAGACGCGAAAAATATAATCGCCGGTCTCCGTTACTTTCGGATTCGTGGAGGAAGGCGAGATCTGCGGGATGCCTTCTTTCTGGCAAATCGGGGCGGCTTCGAGCGAGCGGCTGGAGGCAACTTCGCCGAGGATGGCGACCGCGCCGTCTTTGGCGATCAGCTTGTTGACGGCGTTCGCGGATTCACCGGGCTTCGATTGGTTGTCCTCGGTCGCGAGCTTGATCTTTTTCCCGAGCACGCCGCCCGCCGCATTCAGTTCCTCCACGGCGAGTTCCGTGCCTTCGTGAGAGGAGATGCCGAAGGTGGCCTCCTTGCCGGTGAGAGAGGCAAATTCGCCGATTAAAATGGTGTCGGCGGACTTCTTATCGCAGGCGGAAAAAAGCGCGGCGGTAAAGCCGAGAATGAGCAGAGCGGTTTTGTTCATGGGCGGCGGATGCTAGGGAGGGAATTCCGACGTTACAACTGGAATGAATCGTGCAGATGAAAAGGCCGGGCCGGAAGGGTGGGCCGCGATTCCAACGGCATCGTTTCTGCTTTTTTAAGATAAACTGTAATGTTCCGGCTTAAAACATCCCGACCGCTCGCGGTGGCGTTCGATACTTCGGTATCGCTCACGGCTCCTCGTTTTCGCCTTTCCCGGAAGGCACGATGCGCGGGCTTCAGCATCGTGCAGGCGGTGATCGCGATGGGGATCATTTCGATCGCAGGCGCGGCGGGCATCATGGCGCTCGTGCAGCTCAACAACAAGGCGGCGGCGATGCGCACTTTAAACAACGCGCGCGCCGTCGTGCAGCGAAACATCGACACCGCACTCGCCGTTTCATTCAGCGCCACTCTTCAGCCGGCGATCCTCGCGGTCACTTCCACGACGGGATCGGTGTATGACGATGACGGCGGCGGGGACAATCTCGTGACGATCGTGACGCCGAAAAATGCGGGCGGCCTGACCTTAAAAGGCACGCTCACGCGCATCGTCACGGCGCAAACGAACTCGGACAGCGCGGACATCCGCCGGATCACGTTCCGCATCGACTACACGGTCAGGGGACGCCCATACAGCTATGCCATAACGACTTTGAGAGGGAGCGATTGATTTATGAAAAGGAACGCTTTCACCCTCATCGAACTCGTGGTCGGGGCGGCGATATCGTCGATCTTGGCGGTGGCCATCTTTGCCCTGATGAATGCCGGGATGATCCTCTCGGCGAAAAATCTTTCGTTGAATCTAACCAGCAACTCCATGCGGACTGCGCTCGATCGGGTGGAGCAAGTGGTGCAGATGGCGGATACGATGCTGGAGTTGATCAATACGAGCGGAACGGTGGTGGCGACGGGACCGGCGGCGGGGATTAAATTTGATCGCACGGTGGGTTCGCCCTACGTGATCACGCTCACGTCCGGCAGCATTCCCGGGACTTCGACGAGCCTCACGCTGACGCG
>JANLQB010000507.1:0-2359 GCA_031367565.1 Verrucomicrobiota bacterium | reverse complement strand
ATGTGTATTCACGCCCCCCACGCGCGCCAGCTTTTCCACGACACGAAAGTTGGACCTCGCCCCCGGCCAGCGCGCATGTGAATTTCCGCGCATGCCTCCACGTCCCAGCAAAAAAGCAAAACCGCAGTCCGGCAAAAAGTCCGGGAACGTCAAGGGCCTCGCAGGGTCCGACCAAACCGCGCAGCAGCGGCAGCGGGATGATGTGACGAAGGCGATCCTCGGGAAATTTCAGGGTCGGAAATCCATCTGATCCAAAGCGCGGCCTCCTGCGCACCACCATCATGTCCGACCCCATCCCGCTCGAACTTTCCAAACTCGACTCCTGGTTCGGCTGCCGGCCCGGGTTGACGCGCGCGGAGGTCCTGACCGCGCTGAGAACGGCCGGCGCGAAGATTTCCGAAGACGGCACCGATCTCACGGGGACGGTCGGCGAGGCCGAACTCGAAGTCTATTTTCGAGGCGGCGCGGATCGTGTGTGGTCGCTGGTTTTCTTCGGCGAATCCGTTTCCTGGGCGGGAAAAACGCTGGGCAATTTACCACTCGATGACGCGCTCCGCGTCGTCGCGCCGGGAAGTCCGGCATTTTGGACCATCGGCGATACGCTCGCGGATGAGCCACCAGTTCCGCCTTCAGCCGAAAGCGCCGCGCCGAACGATGAAGAATTGCTACGCGAAGGGACCGTGTGGATTCCCGCGCGTGGCCTCGGGTTGGTGGTTTGGAACGGGGACATCATGTACGTCACGTGGCGAGGCGCGCAGGATTTGCCGACGCGTTTCGACGGCCCCGTTACGGAAGCCCAGCGTGCGCTTTCCCGCCGGACCGATCTCGACGATCACCTCAGCGAAAAGACGGTCGAGAAAATCATCGCGAATCGTCCCAAAGACCCGATGCGCTTTTTCCGCTGGGCGCTCACGCTGGCCACCGTCGCCGCGCTCGCCCTCACCGCGCGCGAGGGTTTTCGCGAGAAGGTGCTGTGGGACGCCGCGCTGTCCGTGAAGGGAAAACTGGTCGCGTTTGAAAAAGGCCCGTCGAAACAATTCTTCGAATACCTGCCCGCCCCCGTGACGCACTTTCTCCCAAAATGGGTCCTCGCCGGAAAACTCTCCAGCGAACACCCGCAAACCGATCTCTACGTCATCGAATACACCGGCCCAAACGGCCAGCCCCACGAGGCCCGCTTGGAAGGCGCAGAGTTTTACGTCGCTCCAGCCCAAGTCGGCGACGAAGCGGACCTCACCTACCTCGAAGGAAATCCGCCCCGCATCAAAGGCCCGGCCCGAGCGCGCGACGCCGCATTTATCGAGCACGTCCCGTGGGCGATCGCGATCGGCGCGCTCTGGCTCCTCATCTCCACCGCCCTCACGATCATCCCGTTTTTCCTGCGACAGGTCATGCCGACGGTCCGAAAACTCGTGGCATCCAATTCTACCGTCATCACCGACCGCCCCGAACTGCGCTGAGCAGCCGCGCTGCGCCCGTCACGGATGCACGATCTCTGGATCACCCGCGCGGTGGAACGATTTGAAATTCGCGACATCCAGCGTGTAAAGCCGTCGGGCGCGCGCCTTCCTCGCCACCACAAGATGAAGGTAGTCGTAAATCGCCCCGCCCCGCACGCCGCGCGGCTGCGCTTCGTGCATCGTCGCCAGGATTTCTTTCGGTGAAAGATTCACGACCTCGACGTAGGGCACGATGCTCTCCTGCAAAAGTTTCGCGACCTGTTGTGCCGGAAGGCGATGGCCCGAGCGTCCACCGGAAAGCGTGTTGAAAGTTTCCACGAGCGCATGGGCATACACGCACATCCCGGCCTTCTCGAACAACGCCGCACACGCCTTGTGATTCGGCTCGGCGTCCACCAGCGACGCCACCAGCACGGAGGAATCAAGCGCATCCATCACCGGCCGCGAACCCTCCGCGCCAGGACTTCATCACGCTCGTCCCGCACCGCCTTGATGGCTTCGACGGCATCGAACGGCCCCTTCACCCCGATCACAATCAGCCGCTTCCCCTTCCGCACCAGCCGCACGTTTTCATCTGGCTGCGGCGTCAGCTCGATTTTATCGGCGATGACATCGACTTTCACCTTCGAACCCGCGCGCAGGTGGAGCCGGTCGCGAATCGCCTTCGGCAGGATGAATCGCCCGGCGGAATCGATCGTGATGGTGGCAGTCATGGGTGAAGAAATGCCATCGCTTCTGCCATTCCGCAAGCCATCCCATGACGAGTGACTTGGGAACACCACCGTGGGTTGGCACTGCCTCATTCGGCGGCGCGGATTCGGGAATCGCCCGGCCTCGTTTGGGTCAATCGCGAAACCTGCGCGACAAACGCGCGGCGACCTCCTAGCGTCCGCGCCCGA
>JANLQB010000490.1:0-14480 GCA_031367565.1 Verrucomicrobiota bacterium | reverse complement strand
GCGCCCGCGCCGGGGATCGCCTGCTCTTCGATCAGCGCGAGTTCGCGGTCGTCGATCTGGCCGTTCGCGTGCTGGCCGACGGCCTCGAAGCACGACACGATATCGAGCTTTTTCTCGCCCAGCAATTCCGCGCGTTCCTTGCGCAGCCGCTTGCCGGCGAGGATTCCGCCGATGCAGCCCGGCAAAATCGTGCCGCCGTAAACGAACACCGAGGGCCGGTTCAGCCGCGCGATGGCTATGAGACATGCGGGCATATTTTTGTCGCAACCGCCGATCGCCACCAGCCCGTCGAAGCCTTCGCAGCCCATCACCGTCTCGATGGAATCCGCGATGACCTCGCGCGAAACTAGCGAGTATTTCATCCCCTCGGTGCCCATCGAAATACCGTCGGAAATCGTGATCGTATTAAAAATGACCGCCTTCGCGCCGGCGGCATTCGCGCCTGCTTCCGCCTGCCGCGCGAGACCGTCGATGTGCATGTTGCACGGTGTCACCATGCTCCACGTCGAGGCGATGCCGATCTGCGATTTTTTGAAATCGGAGCGCGTGAATCCAACCGCATGCAGCATCGCGCGAGAAGCAGCACGCTCGACGCCATCGACGACGAGCTTGGAATGTTCGCGAAGGAGGCTCGTGCCTTTGACGGGTTTTTTGGAAGGACGGGATGCGGTCTTGCTCATATAAAAGGACGGCGACGCTAGCGGGTGCGAACCGCGCTGGCAAGTTGCGCGGCAACCGACCAGATTTCCCCGGTCACCACCATGAATCCGCGCTCGCTCCTGCTGTTCGCTGCCCTTTCCATCCCGTGGCAAATGCACGCCGAGACGCCGGAATTCACGCAGGACAACCACGCTTGGGAGGCCGAGATGGCGCGTCCCGACTCCGTGGAGTTGCCGGAGGAAATCCGCGCGATCCTCGCGCTGGAGCCGAGCGAACGGGAGGCGGCGCAAATCGCGGCGGTCGCGGCGTATTTTCGCAGCACAAAAACCGACCGCGTCGAGGCGGCGAGAAAGTGGGCCGGCGCGACCGTCCGCCAGCGGTTCGCCGACGCGGGATTGAAATATCCGCCCCACGAGATTTTTCTCCGCGCCTTCAAACGCGAGATGGAATTGGAAGTGTGGGCGCGCAACGGCGACGGGCCTTTTCGCAAAGTCGCCACCTACGCCATCACCGCGCCATCCGGTGATCCCGGCCCCAAGCGGCGCGAGGGCGATCGCCAGGTGCCGGAAGGTTGCTACACGATCGAAGTCTTTAATCCGAAGAGCCGCTTTCATCTTTCACTCGGACTGGATTATCCAAACGAATCCGACCGCATCCTTTCCGATCACGAAAAGCCCGGCCGCGAAATTTACATCCACGGCGGCGCGGTTTCGATCGGATGCCTTCCGCTCGGCGATGCGGTGATCGAGGAGGTTTATCTCGCCGCGCTCGACTCGCAGACCCACGAGCAGACCGCGATTCCCGTCCACATTTTCCCGATGCGCATGAGCGGCACGGCGTGGAAAACATTCGCGCGAGAGAAGCCGGAGTTGCGCGCGTTTTGGGAGCAACTTCAGCCGATTTACGATGCGTTTGAAAAGACGCAGCGCGTGCCGTCGGTCAGCGTCGAAAGCGACGGGCGCTATCGGCTGCGCTGAGTCCGCGACTCGGCGGCAGTTTCTCCAGGAAGATCGTGCTGGGAGAATCGCGCGACTCCCAAACTACCACCGGCGTTCCATCCGCCGTAGTGGCTGCGACCGCGAAGGCGGCGGACTCGGCAAAGCGGAGCACGAGCTTTTCGAGTTCGCCGATTTTTTCAGGCGTTGAAAACGTACGGCCCTCGGAACATGCCGCGACCATCGCCATTCACGCGCCACGCATCAACGCAAACCACCGATGACCCGCTCCGGGAAATCTGTGAAAACGCCGTCCGCTCCCATCGCTCGCAGCCGCGCGATCGTGGCCGGTTGGTTCGCCGTGTAGGGCATCACTTTCAGACCGCGACGATGCGCGTGGGCGACAAATTTCGCCGTCGTGAATCGCACACCGGGATGCACCGACCACGCGCGCACCCGTTTGGCGCTGACGTGGTAGAGCAGCGTCGGCTTCGTGAGCAGCAGGCCGATGCGGATACGGGGGTCGGTGATCGCGCGCAGTTCGCGGCGGTGAAACGACGAGACGAGAAAATCCTCCGGGCTCCATCCGCGCTCATCGAGAAACTCGCGAATCAGCGTCTGCACAGGCGCGGCGGTATGGCGGCCTTTCAGCTCCACGTTGATGAACGCGCGGCGATCCACCATCTCGAAAACTTCGCGCAGCGTCGGGATGCGCTGGCCTTTTCCCGCATCCAGCGTGCGCAAATACTCGAAGCGCTGCCGCGCGAGTTTGCCGTGGCCGTTCGTGGTGCGATCGAGCCGATCGTCGTGAAAGACGATCAGCTCGCCGTCGATCGACCGCACATCAATCTCGATACCGTGCGCGCCGAGTTCCAGTGCGCGCCAGATGGCTCGCAGTGTGTTTTCCGGCTCATGCGCCGAGGCTCCCCGATGGGCGATACATTGAAAATCCGCAGCGTCCTTTTCGAGCACGCCGCGAGATTAGCGGGCGGGCGCGGGCGCGGCAACGGTTTCGACGCCATATGCGCCGAGCGGAACCCACAGGCCGGTATCGAGTCCACCAGCGGCTTCGCCGAGGTCGGGATAAACCCAGCCGCTGAAATAGAACTCGCCGAATTTCTCCAGCTTCGCCACATCGCTCGCATCGAAGAGATGGAGCGTGCGCGCGTCGCCATTCGTCACGACGAGACTGCCGAACACATGCAGCGACGTATCGTGCGCGGCTTCGATTTCGCCGAGCTTCGTAAATTTGCCCGCGTCATCCAACCGCCACGCGGAGAGCAGACTCGTCTTCGGGTTTTCCGTCCAAGTGCCACCGCCCCACCAAAGCCCCTGCGCGCCATCGGCGATGTGGACGATGCCTCCTCCCAAATCAACGCGCTCCGACTTCCAAATACTCGCAGGCTGTCCATCCAGCGCGAAAACCATCTCGCCCTGAATCGACACCGGCGCATAGCGCGAAGCGAGCGGCAGCGTGTCGAGCAGGTGAGCCGCCGCGCCGTCGAAGGCACTCACGTGCAGCGCGCTCTCGCCCCTCTTCGGCGCGCCGGTCGCAACATCGAAATTTTGCCCGACGGTAAAGAGCAGCTTGCCCGCGCGGGCGACGCCGGTGAGGCAGCCGGGTAGATTGATTTTCGTGTCGTCGATTACGGGCGCGGCGGGATCGGCGTAATCGACGCGCAGCAGGAAATGCCGGCCCATGCGCGCAGCGATTTGCTCCGGTGTTTCATCCGTGTAAGTCCGCGCGCCGGCGACCTTGTAGCTGAAAAGGACGACGCCATTAGACTCGAACGGATCGCTCAAATCCCACGCCTCGCCGCTGCCCGCGTCGATCTTCGAGAGAAACTTCGGCGTCTCGGGCCGCGTAAAATCGAAGCCCAGCAGGCGCGTGCTTTCCGCGTAATACCAGCGATTGATCGAAACCAAATTCGCGCTCGCAAAAGTCACAGGCCACACGTCCCCCGGCCAGGTCGCCCCGCCCGCGCCCGCCCACACGAGGATGCCGGGGCTCGGCCACAGCGGGCGCAGGTCGCCGTATTCCAGAGTCGTCTGCGTGGTCGCGGTGCCGAGCAGATGCAGCACGGGCAGATTCGAGAGGTCGTAGGCGGAAACGATGAGCGGCTGCGTGGTGCGCGCTCCGTCTTTGTTGAAGAAATAATTTGAGTCGGTCTGCGCGATGTAGAGCACGCCGTCCTTCACCGTCGCACCGCGCACGGGCGGTTTCGCGAGTTCGATCGAGTTGAGCGTTTCATCCGGGTCGTCGGCGGGTGAAACGCTGAGCCTCGGCGGGCGCTGATCGCCCCAATCCGCCGAACCGCCGAGCTGCACGAGATAACGCCCAACATTGAAAACGCGGTTCACGCTCCACGCGATTTCGAGATCGGCTTTCACGACCGGCCTGTCGCGATTCGTCGCGTCCACCGTCACAAGCCGACTCGGGGAAATGGCGACGACGCACTGGTTCACCAGCGTCGAGCGGCGCGGCGAAAATGGGTGATCGATCGTGCCGCGCTTCACGATTTTATCGTGGAAGAGATCGAGCAACTGGACGCGCGTGAACCATCCCGAATTTTCGCCGCTGCTCGAAACGGGCAGCAGGATCAGATTGTCGTCGGGAAGCACTTGGAACGCTTTTTCATTCCACACCGCCTCGCTCGATGCCCAGCCGCTTTCCGCGCCGAGCGTGATCTGGCTCAGGAGCTTTGGCGCGGCGGGATCAGAGACATCGAAAAGCGATACTGCGGGCTTCCAATTCAGAAGTCCGACCGTCACGAGACGATCGCCGAGCGGCTCAATGTAGGTGGAAAATCCGGGCGCTTCCACATGGCCGGAAACGCTCGGCCGCGCGGGGTCTTTGAGATCGACGACAAAGAGCGGATCGATCTGGCGGAAGGTGACGACGTAGGCGCGATCGCCGTCGAAACGCGTGGCGCGCACGGTTTCGCCCGGCGCGAGACGCAGGCTGCCGAGCGCGACGGGTGTGGCCGGATTCGCGATCGAAAAAGTCTGCACCTCCGTGTGGCTCGTCCAGCGAAACGTCAAATCACCAGGGTCGCCCGCGTCGGGAGCGCCCCAGTTTTGCGTCACGGCCGCGAGCACATCACCGTCGATGTTCATCTGGAATTTGCTCGAGACGTTCCCCCTCACGAGCGCCTGCCCCGCGCGTTTTATCGCGCCATCGGGCGAGGAAATGTCGATGAGGTCGATCGTGTTATTCGCCCACGAACCGCCGTCGTTTGAATATTTTGCCACGAGGAAAAAGCGATCCGTCGCGGTGACGGCATTCGCCCATCCGCCAAGGAAAATGCGGTCGCGCTGGACCGGCGCGGCGGGATCAGCGAGGTCGAAAGCGGTGATCTGCACGCCGTATTCCGATGCCTTCGTGTCGGTCGCCGCGCGGTTCACATTCGTCGCGAGATAAAGCACCGAGCCGACCATGCGACTTTCCGCGAGCCAGCCTTCATACGGCACGCGCGCGACTTCCTTCGGCGCTCCGGAGCGCACATCGGCAACGATGATTTCGCCGGCATCGCCGACATTCGCTGGTGGCGCCACCGCAACTCGACTCGGAGCGAAGGACACGTTTGACGCAGCGTTTGTCGAAGCGGTGCTTGTCGCCAAAGGAAAGGTGAAGACGGGCAATCCGCGCGTAGGATTCACGACAAAATAATTTGACATGAAAAACGGAGCAGACCGTTTCAGTAGCACCGCGTGCGTGCCACCGAGCAGATACATTTGCTCTCCCGAGCCCGGCAGGCGCAGCGTGCCGAGTAGCGCGGGCGCGGCGGGTTTCGCGAGATCGAAAACTTGGAGGCCCCGCAGGTCGTTGAAGAAGTAGAGTCGGTTTCCGTCCACTTTCCAAATGTCCGATTCAGCGACGGTGCGCGGCGTCGTGTCGGAATTGTTGGTGCTGGGATTGGAAAAGTTCGCCGTGTCGTTGAGCGAGGCGGCGCCGTTGATTCCGCCCGGCGGGAGTTGCGTCGTGGCCTCGATTGGATCGGCCAGAAAGCTCGTGATGCCCGTGAGCAGACTGCCCGCGAGCGGCTCCGCTTTGTTTCCAAAAACGCGCAGAAAGCGCCTCGGCAGTGTCGTGGCAATTCGCAGCGTGATGACCGTGTCCGCACCGCGCGGATATTTCGTATCGATGGTACGCCAGCGATCCTGCGACCGCGCCGCGACCGCGCCGCGCGGGACAACATATTGCTGAAGCGTGACGCGATCGAATCCCGCCGGGATGCTGATGCGCACGATTCTTCCACGGACGGAGATGATTGATGGTTCCGTCGGAACCGTCGTCGCGGCGAAGGATGCGGACTCGAAGAGAAGGCCGATGAGGAGAACGAGGGAGGCGAGGGTTTTCATGGGGAGGAGAATGGAGAACGAGAACGAAGGCAGAGTGCCGGGTTGTAATTTATTATCAAGCGGACTTTTGAGAGAAAGCTCTTCGCTATGGTCCACCGCACCTTTGCGGCTTTGCGGGGGAAATTTTCCTGTCATCATCCTCCTTGCGATGCCTTCCACTTCCACCCAACACCGCGAGCGGATGCGCATCTACCAATTGCTCCCGCGTCTTTTTGGCAACGCGAACGAGACGCGCAAACCGGGCGGCTCGTTGGCGGAAAACGGCTGCGGGAAATTTGCGGACATCAATGACGCTGCCATCGCTTCGCTGGCCGCGATGGGTTTCACCCACGTCTGGCTCACCGGCGTATTGCGGCAGGCGACGAGCGCGGACTATTCGGAAATTGGCGCACCGGCGGATGATCCCGCTTTGCTCAAAGGTCGCGCCGGTTCGCCGTATGCGATTCGCGATTGTTTCGATGTGTGCCCGGACTACGCCGTGCGGCCCGCGGATCGTCTCGCCGAATTTTGCGCCCTGCTCGCGCGGCTCCACGCGGCGAAACTGGGGGCGATCATCGACTTCGTGCCGAATCACGTCGCGCGCTCGTATCAGTCGATCGTCATGCCCGAGCACACCTTCGGCGCGCACGATGACCGCACGCGTTTCTTCGACCCCGCGAACAACTTCTTCTGGCTCCAGCGCG
Organism: Verrucomicrobiota bacterium; assembly: GCA_031367565.1. GTDB lineage: Bacteria > Verrucomicrobiota > Verrucomicrobiia > Chthoniobacterales > Chthoniobacteraceae > JANLQB01. The sequence goes on along the minus strand of JANLQB010000490.1, from coordinate 7,840 downwards.
ATTCACCCGGCAGCGGTCCCCCGCTCCGCCTCCCGCCGAACCGCACGCCCTCCAGCGGCGAACTCGATCGCGGGCGCGTGACGGGCAACAACGCCGTCACGTGGCAGCCGTCGCCGCACGATTGGTATGAAACGGTGAAGCTCAATTACGGCTTCGATTTCACCACCGGCACCCACGCCTATCCGCACGGCGATCATGTCTCCAGGCCGATCCCCGACACGTGGCTGAAAATGGATCGCGTGCTCGCGTACTGGCAGGAGCAGGGCGTCGATGGCTTCCGTTGTGACATGTCGCACATGGTCCCGCCGGAGTTTTGGGAATGGGCGATCGGGAAAGCGCGGGCGCGAAAAGCGGACGCGATTTTCATCGGCGAAGCATACGACAACGACCCGATGAAAGTCTCCGCCGGCAATGTCATGGAGCGCCTGCTCGCCGTCGGATTCGACGCGATCTACGATGATCCGGCTTATAAAAAGCTGAAGTCGATCTACGACGGCAAAGGCTGGGCCAACGACCTCGACGAGGCGCACGGGCCCGAGCGCGTCTTCCAGAGCGGGCGGCGCTACGCGGAGAATCACGATGAAGTCCGGCTCGCCGGCGACGGCCAGTGGGGTCGCGTGGGCGCGGAGGTCGGGCGCGCGGTGTCGGCGATTCTTTTCGGTCTCTCGCGCGGGCCGGTGCTGCTCTACAGCGGGCAGGAAGTCGGCGAACCGGCGCGCGGTGCGGAGGGTTACGGCGGCGATGATGCACGCACGACGATCTTCGATTACTGGTCGATGCCGGAACTGGTGAAATGGGTGAACGGCCATCGCTACGACGGCGCACAGCTTTCCACCGCGCAGCGCGAACTGCGCGATTTCTACGCGCGCCTCGTCCGAATGGTGGGCGAACCCGCTTTTCGCGATGGCGATTTCCACGCGCTAAATCACGCGAACATTCCCAACGAAAACTACGGTCGCCTCCCCGGTGAAACTGCCAGCGGCCACTGGCTCTACGCCTTCCTCCGCAGCGATCCCGCGAGCGGCCAGCGCTTCCTCATCGCCGCGAATCTCCACCCGACCGAGCCGCTGCATAACGTCCGCATCCAGCTCCCCGCCGACACCCTCGCTCCGCGCACCTGGTGCATCGAACGCCTGACATCCGGCGGCACCCTCCGCATCGTTTCCGAAGCGCCCACGATTTTCACCATCGAAAGCATCCCGCCGCTCACCCCGTTCTACTTTGAACTTTTTTCGCCAATCCGCTCTCGCTAAACCACGCCCATGAAAGCTCTCCCGCTCCTCCTCGCCTGTATTTTCCTCGCTGGCTGCGATGTCAAAAAAAACCTGACCGTCGAAGGTGCAGAATCGGGTGAAGGGACGTCCGAGTCCGCGAAACCCGGATCGGCCACGAACGCGAAAACCACACCGAAAACGGCCACGCCAAAGCCGACGCCAAAGCAGGGTGACTGGATGTTCGACAAAAAACACAGGACGCTTCTCGATCCGCCATCGCACAAGTGATCGCCCGCGAGTGCCGTCGCGCGGCCGGGCGCAGAGCCGCCCATTTTCCTGTATGTCCCGGATCAAAAGCGCTTTTCGCCTCCAGTTAATCGGCGTCGTTCTCGCGGGAATCGTTGTCGCGTCGCTCGTCCGCGCCTTCCCCGTCGCCGACTACATCACGCGCGCGCAGACGGCCATCGGCGCGATGGAAATTTGGGGCGGCATCCTTTACCCGCTGCTCTTCGCCGCGTGCAATGTGCTCCTGCTTCCGGGTGGCATCGTCTCAATCGGGAGCGGACTTTTCTTCGGCCTGTGGTGGGGTTTCCTGTTTAATATGCTCGGCTGCGTCGCAGGGGCCGCTGCGGCGTTTGGCCTCAGCCGCGCCGTGGGCCGACAGTGGATGGAGCGCCGCTTTTTTCGCGATCCAAAATGGGCCGCGCTCGACCAGCTCATCGCGCGCGACGGATGGAAAATCATCTTCCTCAGTCAGGTCCACCCGCTCTTTCCGACGAGCCTTCTCAATTACCTCTACGGCATCACCCGCATCCGCTTCGGCACCTGCATGCTCTGGATCGCGCTCGGCCAGGCCCCCGGCCTTTTCCTGTATGCCTACCTCGGCACGCTCGGACAGCTCGGCCTCAAAATCCTCCGTGGAAAAACCCACCCGCTCCCGCACGAATACGCGCTCTGGATCGCCGGCCTCATCGCGACGCTCGCCATCACGATGCACCTCGCCCGGCTCGCGCTGAAAATCCTCGCCGAAGCGGAGGCCGAAGCCGCCCGCGCCACCGCGCCGCTCGAAGCATCGCCGCACGCGATTTAGTTTTCGGGAAACGCGCGCAGCTTTCTTCATTTCCGCCCTTCCCAAACGGCGGACCCTCCATACACTTCGCGCCCCATGAAAATCATCGCCATCGCGAATCAGAAAGGCGGCGTGGGCAAGACGACGACGGCGGTGAATCTCGCCGCCTGTCTCGCTGCCCGCGGTGCGCGCGTGCTTTTGCTCGATCTCGATCCGCAGGCGAACGCGACGAGTGCGCTCGGGCTGGAGCCGATCGAGGGGCACAGCATTTATGGACCGCTGCTCGGCGATGGGTCGGTGATGGATACGGTGGTGCCGACGCGGTTTGAGAATCTTTGGATGATCACGGGCGACATCAATCTCGCGGGGGCAGAGATCGAGGTGGCGCGGCAGGAGGATCATCTGACGCGACTGCGCACGGCGCTTCAGCCGCTGCGAGACGATGCGACGTTCGATTTCGTGCTGCTCGATTGCCCGCCGTCTCTCGGCATCCTGATGACGAATGCGCTCGCGGCTGCGGATGAATTGCTGGTGCCGCTTCAGTGCGAATACTTCGCGTTGGAAGGTCTCTCAAAGATCGTCCAAGTCGTGGAGCAGATCCGGCAAAGCGGAGCGAACCCGGAGCTGAAGATCAGCGGGATTTTGATGACGATGTTCATGCGGAACAACCTGGCGCAGCAGGTGATCAATGAGGTGCAGACGCATTTCGGAGATGTGATTTACAAAACGGTGGTGCCGCGCAGCGTGCGGCTGGGTGAAGCGCCGAGCCACGGAAAGCCGATCATCGAATATGAACCGAATGGGCTGGGCTCGGCGGCCTACAAAGCGCTGGCGGAGGAGTTCATCGCGCAGCGGGGATTTGCGGCAAAGCCACACTAAAATCTGCGGATTCCCTCCGCTGCTGTTTTTCCAAAATCCTTCGCATGAAATCGCTTCTGTCTTTGATCGTCCTCGTCGGCTCGGGGGCGTCTGCGTTTTCCCAAGATCGGGCTGAGATGGAGAAGCGGCTGGCGGCTTTACCGGTGGAGGCACCGAGTGTGATCGCGGCGGGTGGGCTGGATGGGTTCACGCTGAACGGCGCAGGTGCTTCGATAAAAGCGGTGGCGGTTGCTGGGCAGGCGTTTTCGAGTGCGGTGCAGATTCGGACGATGGTGAAGCCGGAGAAACCGTACTCGGTCCAACTGACCGCGCGGACGACGGGGCCGATCAGGAAGGGCGACGTTTTGCTGGCGACCTTTTGGGCGCGCGGACTGGAGCACTCGACCGCGGCGGATGAGCCGCGGACGGAATTCGTGCTGGAGCTGGCGCATGAGCCTTACACAAAAAGCGGTGTTTTACCGGCAGCGCTCGATGAGGCGTGGACGAAGTTTTATGTCCCCTGCTATGCGGTGAGCGACATCGCGGCGGGTGAAGGCACGGTGGGTTTTCGGTGCGGATACGATCCGCAAGTTTTTGAAATCGCGGGGCTGACGGTGCGGAATTTCGGCACGTCGGTGAAGCTGGATGCGCTCCCCTACACGCCTAGCACTTATACGGGCCGCGCGGCGGACGCGCCTTGGCGGAAAGCGGCAGCGGAGCGGATCGAGAAAATCCGCAAAGGTGATCTCACCGTCGCCGTCACCGATGCCGCGGGAAAGCCCGTGCCCGGTGCGCAAGTCCGCGTTGTGCAGAAAAAGAGCACGTTCGGCTGGGGCACCGCCGTCGATGCGGGGCATCTTCTCGCCGACGGCGCGGATGCGGATCGCTACCGCGCGACGTTGCTCGCGGATTTCAACAAAGTGGTGATCGAGAATGATCTAAAGTGGGAGCAATGGGAGAAGGACCGGGCGACGGGCGCGAAAGCAGTCGCGTGGTTGAGGGAGCATGGATTGCCCGTGCGCGGGCATTGTCTCGTGTGGCCGGGGAAGAAGAATTTGCCGCAGGATGTGCTGGCGCTTTTCGCGAAGCCGGAGGAACTGGGTGCGCGCATTGCCGGGCATATCGCGGAAGAAGTGAATGCGTTTCGCGGACAACTCATCGAGTGGGACGTGCTGAACGAGCCGTTCACGAACACAGACGTGCAAGCGGTGCTCGGCGACGCGGTGATGATCGACTGGTTCAAGGCCGCGCATGCCGCCGATCCCAGCCCGCGTCTTTTCATCAACGACTACAGCATCCTCGAATCCGGGGGGCGCGACTCGGCGCATCAGGATCATTATTTTAAGACCATCAAACTGCTCCAAGATGGCGGTGCGCCCGTGCAGGGCATCGGCATCCAGGGCCACTTCTCCGAAGATCTCACCGCGATCCCGCGCCTCACCGAAATCCTCGATCGCTTCGCCACGTTCGGCCTGCCAATCCAGATCACCGAGTTCGACATCAACACCTACGACGAACAACTCCAGGCCGACTACACGCGCGATTTTCTGACCGCGATGTTTGCGCACGAAAGCACCAGCGGCGTGCTCGTCTGGGGCTTTTGGGAAAAGCGCCACTGGATTCCCGCAAGCGCATTTTACCGCGCCGATTGGTCGCCCCGTCTGGCGGCAAAAGTGTGGAAAGAGCTGACGCAAAAGAAGTGGTGGACGGAGAGCACGACGAAGACGGATGCCGCGGGCGCGGTGAAAGTGCGCGGCTTTCTCGGCGATTACGACGTGACCGTTTTCGCGAACGGCAAGACCACATCGAAAAACGTGACGCTCACTCGCGACGGCACGCGACTCGACCTACGGCTCGGAAATTAGACCGCGCAGGACGATCCGCCCGGCGAATATCTTGCGCGCTTGCTTCGCGCGCTGCTAGCGTCCGCGCCCATGAGCACCCCGGATAATTTCGATCCCACGCCGATCAGCGGCGGCCCCACCGATGTCTCCCCGCTCGGACGCGGCGGCCCGAAACCCGAGCACGAACGCACCGCTGGCGAAGGCGAAGTTCCCTTTGACTGGAACCTCATCGCCAACGACCCCGCCTTCGCCGCGCTCCAAGCCGCCAAGCGCCGTTTCATCCTGCCAGCGACGATTTTTTTCTTCGTCTATTACATGACGCTGCCCGTGCTCGTCGGCTTCTTCCCCGCGCTGATGAAAACGCCCGTCTGGGGCAAAGTGAACTGGGCCTATATCTAAGCGCTCTCCCAGTTCATCATGACGTGGACGCTCTGCGCGCTCTACGTCCGCGCCGCCCGCAAGTGGGACATCATGAACGCCGATCTCCTCGCCCGCCTCGTCCGTCGCTAATCCATTTTCCTCATGCTCGCATTCGTCTTCACGCCCGCGCTCGGGATGTTCGTCGGCTTCGTCGCCATCACGCTCGTCATCACTTATTTCAGCGCGCGCAAAGCCACCGGCTCCGCCGCTTACTTCGCTGCCGGCCGGTCGATCAAAGGCTGGCAGAACGGCCTCGCCGTCGCGGGCGATTACATGAGCGCGGCCAGCTTCCTCGGCATCAGCGGCATCATCTGTCTGAAAGGCTACGACGGATTCATGTATAGCGTCGGGTTCCTCGTCGCGTATCTCACCGTCCTTTTCCTCGTCGCCGAACCGCTCCGCAACGCTGGCAAATACACCATGGCCGACCTGCTCGCCTACCGGCTCAAAGCGCGCCCCGTCCGCGCCATGGCCGCGCTTTCGACATTGGTCATTTCCACTTTCTACATGATCGCGCAGATGGTCGGCGCAGGCGGGATCATTGAGCAACTGATCGGCGTGCCCTTTGCGCCAGCGGTGATCGGGGTCGGCGTGCTCATGCTCGTCTATGTCGTCTTCGGCGGCATGCTCGCGACGACTTGGGTGCAGATCATCAAAGCCATCCTGCTCATGGGCGGCGCGTTCGCGCTCAGCTACATGGTGCTGGCCAAATTCGATTTCAGTCTCGCGCATTTCTTCGACTCCGTGGCAAAGGCCGACTACGCCGGCACGAAACCACCCGTGAACCTCCTCGACCCCGGCCAGCTCTACGGTGCCAGCGCCAAAAATCCGTGGGGCGCATGGGATTTCATCTCGCTCGCGCTCGGCCTCGTCCTCGGCACCGCCGGACTGCCGCACATCCTCGTCCGCTTTTACACCGTGCCCGATGCCAAGACCGCGCGCATCAGCGTGGTCTGGGCCACCGCGATTATCGGCGTCTTTTATATCATGACGACCTTCTTCGGCTTCGGCGCAGCCATCCTGCTCAAGCTCACCGACCTCCCGCTCGACGCGAAAGGTCTGCCGAATGGCAATATGGTCGCACCCATCCTCGCCAAAATCCTCGGTGGCGAAATGTTCTTTGCCTTCATCAGCGCCGTCGCCTTCGCCACCATCCTCGCCGTCGTCGCCGGCCTCACCATGAGCGCCAGCACATCGTTCGCGCACGATTTCTACACCAACGTCATCCACCACGGCAAAGAGCATCGCCCCGGACAGGAAGTGCGCGTAGCCCGCATCACCGCCTTCGTCGTCGGAGCGTGCAGCATCGCCCTCGCGATCAAGCTCGGCTCCAGCGTCAACGCCGCGATGTTAGTCGGTCTCGCCTTCTCCGTCGCCGCCTCCGCAAATCTCCCCGTCATCCTGTTCTCCGTCTTCTGGAAACGCTTCAACACCGCCGGAGCCGTCGCCGGCCTCGGAGTCGGACTGGCTTCCTCGATCCTCCTGATCCTGCTCAGCAAAAACGGCCTTTACACCGCCGAAACCGCCCCCTTCCCGCTCGCCAATCCCGGACTAGTTAGCATCCCGCTCGGCTTTCTCGCCGCATACTTAGGAACGGTGCTCACGCCGCGTGAATTGGAAGCGGAAGCGAAGTTTGCGGAGCTGAATGTGCGCTCGCAAACGGGGCTCGGCGCGGAGAAGGCGACGGCGCACTGAATTGGGAATGAAGCGGATGGGGAGAGCCGTTTTCTTTGCAGCCGTAATCGGATTTTTGATCCTTCTAGTTTTCCCGCCAGAGAGCGGCCCGCATATCAGCGGAATCGGCTCTAAGAACATATCGAATGCCAGACAAATGGGCCTCGCTGCGCGAGATTACGGCCACGATCACCAAGGTCAGCTTCCCCTTGATTTGACGGACTGCGTTCCCGACTACCTCGAACCGTCGGCTTTTGAGGAATTGCGGTTCGACCCGCGTGAAAAGTCTAGCGAACGTCCTCGGCCCAAATCTGATTGGCGATACTTCGGAGCCTTCTTTGATGAGAAGAATCCCCCGCCCTTGCTCATTGCCTCGCCGCAATTTTTCACCGTTGGAAAAACAAACAAACGCGTCGTAGTGCTAGGTGACTTTTCAACGGAGATCATCCGTGAGCCACAGTATCAAAAACTACTCAACAAAACGATCGAAACGATGCACCAGCGGGCTCGCTCAATCGGAATTGAGCCAGCCCCGGACGAGGAAGCTACGAACGCGAACCGCGAACCGCGCTAAGAGGGTCTTCCAAAATTCAGAAATGAGCCACGGATTAACACGGATGGAAGAGGTTTTATCCGTGTCCATCCGTGGCAAAATTCATTCCGGTCCACCTTCCAAGCCCATTTTTCGTCAACACCTTCGTAATGGCGGGTGGCTTCTCCGATTCGCGCGCCATCCACAAACTCGCGCACGTTCGCGCTTG
>JANLQB010000476.1:0-2780 GCA_031367565.1 Verrucomicrobiota bacterium | reverse complement strand
GTGCCTGAGCGCGGCATATCCATCCCGATCTTGATCATCGCGTCCTTAAACGCCTGCCGGTCCTCGCCCTTGTGAATCGCCGCCGCATTCGCACCGATCATCTTCACACCATGCTTCTCCAGCACGCCGCTTTCAAAAAGTTTCATCGCGCAATTCAGCGCCGTCTGCCCGCCGAGCGTCGGCAATAACGCGTCCGGTTTCTCCCTTTCGATAATCAGCTCCACGATCTCCGGCGTGATCGGCTCGATGTAAGTCCGGTGCGCAAACTCCGGGTCCGTCATGATCGTCGCCGGATTCGAGTTCACGAGGATGACCGTGTAACCCTCCTCCTTCAGCGCCTTGCAAGCCTGCACCCCCGAGTAGTCAAACTCGCACCCCTGCCCGATGACGATGGGGCCGGAGCCGATGACGAGGATTTTGTGAAGCGAAGAATCTTTGGGCATGGCTGGGCGAAAAGTGGGCAGGTTCTAGCAGCGCGCCGCGGCGGGCGCAAACGGTCTTTCGACCCGTAAAAATTTAACGCAGAGGCGCAGAGGACGCGGAGGTTCGCAGAGACGGAGGAAACCAAAAATCCTCTGCGCTGCTCCGCGCCCTCTGCGTCTCTGCGTTGAAATCACTTCTTCGCCTCGTCGCGCAACTTCTCCTTTTCCTTGTCGTATTCGTAAAACGGCTCGCGGAAGAGGTAGAGCAGCCAGTGCGCGAAGCCGGCAAGCGGCGAGTGGTAGCCGAGCCACGCGAGGAAGGCGCTGTTGAAGCAGATGAGGCCGGGGTAGTCGGTCCACTTGCGGACGAGGTAGAACTTTTCCTTTTGGAAACGCGCGAGGTCTTCGTTGACGCGGATGTCTTCCCACGGCGTCCACCAGCCGCGCGATTTGAAGTAACGCAGATACGCCACGCGCTCCTCGTCGATCTGCATGATGCGGCAGCACGCGCGGTCGGCGGCGACGAAATCGTTGGAGCCGAGAACGAAATTGAAGTCGATCACGTCGCCGAGCATCGGGCCGGTCCGGTTCAGGCCGTAGCGTCCGTCGATGATCGAGTAGGCGCGCGGCAACCGGGTCTCGAATTCATACATCACCTCCGCGAAATACGGATGCAGCTTCAGCCGCTCGTTCGGCTCCTGGATGCAGCCCCACTGGTTCTTGATCGACATCGAGACCAGCGAATTCATGTGAATCTTCGGCACCGGCAGCGTGATGAATGCGTCGATTTCGCGCAGGAGCATCTTCGGCACAGGCACCCGCAACGTCCGCCAGCCCGCGCGCACTTCCATCCACTCGCGCTCGGTGAAACTCAGATTCACCACCTCCGCGCCCGCCGCCTTCGCCATCTCGTAAATGCCCATCCCGTTGAACACCTCATCCATCGAGAAGCGATTATACCCGCCGCTGTCCGCCTCGCCGATCGTCACTTTGTAGCCGTGGTCGATGAGGCAATGCGTGACCGCCTTCAGGCAGTCGAACGAAGTCATCACGCCGGGACGAAACTCGGGAAACGTGAGGTTCGGTTTCAGAAAAACGCGCGAGCCGGATGGGACGTTTTTGAAAAACTCCGTCCGCGTGAGCGTCGCGTCGATCACCGCCGGATAGTCGGTGCCGGCGAGAGTTTGGATGGAAACGATGGGATGCGGATTCATGGACGGTTCAGGCACTCGTCATAGACGCGGACGACTTTTTCAACCATCCCGTTCAGCGTGAATTTTTCCGCGATCCGCCGCCGACCCGCTTCGCCAAAGGATTTCCGCAGCGCTTCATCGCGGAGCAAAAGTTCGAGTTTGTCCGCCAGCGCGACTGGCTCATTCGGCGGAACGAGGTAGCCGCTTTCGCCGTCGGCGACCTGCTCGGTCGAGCCGCCGATGTTGGTCGCGATCACCGGCAACCCCATGCACATCGCCTCCATCACCACGCCGCCAAACGGCTCCGGCTGCGCGGATGGCAGGACAAATATGCTCATCGCTGCGTACGCCGGGCGGGGATCTTTCAGCTCGCCGGTGAAGATCACGTCATCGAGCAGCCCGAGCTCGCGCACGATGTCGTGCAGCGCTTCGAGATGCGATTCGTTCCCCGGAAACGGCGCGCCGACCACGAGCCACTTTGCCGAAACCCCGCGTGCTTTCAGCAGTCCCGCCGCTTTCAGAAAAATCTCCTGCCCTTTCCGCACCAATTTGATCCGCCCGACACACCCAACGACCGGCCCGTTTCCCAAATCATATTTTTCCCGAAAGGCCGTACCGGCCCCCGGATCGCTGAGCGCAAATTCCGCCGGATCAAATCCATTGTGGATCACCCGCACCCTCGCCCGGTCCGTGAACTGCGCCGCGATCGGCCCCGAGACCGCGATGATCCGCGTCGAAAGCGCCCGCATCCACTTTTCATAAAAGCGCCAGAACCCGGCGAACTCCTGAAACCAATCGCGGATGTGCCAGACATGCGGCACGCCCGCGAGCCGCGCCGCGAGCCCAGGCGAAAGCACGACGCCGGTATTCGTATGCACGAGATCGACTCGCTCGCGCTTCAGCACGCGCCACAGCCGCAGCGCGGAAAGCGGGATATTCAGCAGGAAAAACGGCAGCTTCCACGAATGGAAAACCGCGCGGTCGATCACGCTCAGCGACGGAAAAATCATCACGCGCACCGGCAGCGCGCGAAGCTGCTCCGCGAGCGCTCCCTCCGCCGGCAGCATCACGAGCGGCTCGAACCGCGCGCGATCCAGCACGCCGAGCAGTCGCACCAGCGACCGGCTCGCGCCGTAAATGTCGGCGCTGTTGTGGATGTAGAGGA
>JANLQB010000454.1:0-4066 GCA_031367565.1 Verrucomicrobiota bacterium | reverse complement strand
TGGAGAGCTGGTTCGGTGGCCATAACATTGACGTGGGCGCGGCGCGCAGTTGGGCCGCCGCCGCCCGTTCCGTCATTCAATCCCTCCGCCAGCGAGCCAGTTCGCGTCCGCTGATTTCGACCATCCTGAGCCGGTTCGATGTGCTGCTCGCCGAATTCAAAATCTCGGAAGCAGCGGCGAAGAGCGACTTCTCGCCGATGGGTTTTGAGCAGCGGGTTCGTCAATTTTCCGGCATCCTCGCCCAGACGGCCAGGCCCGGAGCGACGCCGAATCGAGAAGCCAAGAAGCTCATCGAGGCGATTGACGCTTTGCAAGTCCACCAGCTCGCCGGAGAAAACCAACCACGCATCGAGCGATGCCAGATGGCGGCACGTCTGGCTTGCTGGTTGGGCGCAGGCGCGAAGCTGACCGACGGTCCTTCGCTTGACGAAATGGTCGCGGGCTATGCGCGGCTCGGGGGCTTTGTCGATTGGGCGCGAACCATCGTTCAGGAAGGCGATTCCGAGCCAGTCCTGAACAAGGCTTACGATGGGCTGCTCGCGCGGGTGGACGAAATCTGCGGGGCGTTTGAGGCGAACTTTGCGACGAAGCTCGCGGAGTGGACACTCCATGGTGCCGTCCCCAGCTCCTCGTTTGTTCCGATTGAAAACGCGCTGGAGAATGTCGTCGGCCCGCTCGGTGCGCAGGTGCCAGTGTTGCTGCTCGTGATGGACGGAATGAGCGTCGCGGTGTTCCGAGAATTGATCGGCGACATCGTGCAGCGCGGCAATTGGCTGGAGTGCCAGCCGAGCCAGCCCAAAGCACCGGCGGCTCTGCTCGCGACGGTGCCATCCATCACTGAGGTTTCGCGGCGTGCCTTGTTCCGCGGAAAACTCCATCCCGAGTCCACGCCGACCGAGCAAAGCGCGTTCTGCACCAACGACCGGCTCTTCTCGCTCTGTGGCGGGCAGACGCGTCCGGTGCTTTTCTTGAAAGGCGATCTCCAGACTTCGGGCGAGGCAGGGCTGGCTTCGGACGTGAAGGATGCCATCGCCAACCAGAAGTGCCGCGTGGTGGCAACGGTGCTCAACGCCATTGACGACCACCTCAGCGGTTCGGACCAAATCGCCCCGAGGTGGGATCTCGATTTCGTCCGTCCTTTGCGTGAACTCCTCCAACTCGCAGCCGAAGCAGGTCGCGTCATCATCCTCACGAGCGATCACGGGCACGTTCTGGAACATCAGACCTCGCTCAAGTCCGGCATGACGACGGGCGGGGATCGGTATCGCACGGACGGGGGAGTAGCGACGGACGGTGAGTTGCGGGTCGCCGGCCTACGGGTTCAGCAAGCGATTGGGCGCGCGGAGGTCACCGTGGCGTGGTCCCGCAACATTCGATACTCGAGCAAAAAGCGCGGCTATCACGGCGGCGCCAGTCCGCTGGAGATTGTGAGTCCGCTGGCGATCCTCGTTCACGGAAACAGCGTAAAGCCGGAAGGGTGGGAGGAAGCCGTGCCGTCTCCATTTTTGCCCGACTGGTGGCGGCTCTCGGCTGAGGCGGCTCGCATGGTTCCGACCAGCATTGCCAGCGATGCAAAAGGAACCGCCGACTTGGATTTATTTGCCCACGCGAAGACGAAGGTGCGAGCGAACGACTGGATCGAAAAGTTGCTCGATGGAGAAATCTACGCGGCGCAGTGCAAGCTGGCTGCCCGTGGCGCGCATGATCGAAAGAGGGTGACGGCGTTTCTTGAGTCTCTCATCTCCCGAGGAGGGACGATGCCGCGCGAGGCGATGGCCGAGTGTTTGAGCCTGCGGGTCATGCGAATCAATGGCACCGTTGCGGACTTGGCGCGCATTTTTAACGTGGATGGCTACGACGTGGTGAACTTTGACGCCACGAGCGGAACGATTGCGCTCAATGTCGCACTCCTAAAGAAGCAGTTCGCCGTGGTGGATTAACGCATGACACCCACCATCAGCCCACGTCGCCGAGAACAAGTGCTGGATGCCCTCCGGCGAGGAACGGTCCCGCAGGAAGGGCTCGGAAGTCTCGCGGTTGGCTTGGGACGGTTTCAGAGCACGGTCGCGGAAGACTTGGAGCGCGTGGGCGCGGGCGGCGGAGCGTTCAAGGCGATTCGCGGCGAGTATGGATGTGGAAAGACGTTCTTTTCCCGGTGGCTTCAGGAGCAGGCGCGTGCGCAAAAGTTTGCGACTGCGGAAGTTCAAATCTCGGAATCGGAAACGCCACTGCATCGCTTGGAAACCGTCTATCGCCGACTGACGGAGCGGATCGCGACGGCGGCAGGATCGTCGGGCGCGTTTCGCAGCATCATCGACACTTGGTTCTATGCGCTCGAAGAGGACGTGCTCAGCAGCGGCAAAGTGGATGCGAACGACCAGGCAGCGCTGGTCGCCGCCACGAACGAACTGATGGAGCAGAGGCTGGATTCCATTTCACGCACCGCGCGCGGTTTCGCTGCGGCGCTGCGTGGCTATCGAACCGCGCAAGCCCACGGTGACAATGCGACGGCGGAAGGACTGATCGCGTGGGTTGCCGGCCAGCCCAATGTCTCCGCCACGATCAAGCGGGCGGCGGACTTGAAAGGTGACGTGGATCACTTCGCCGCGCTGAGCTTCCTGCAAGGTCTGCTCGTGGTGCTGCGCGATTCCGGCCATCCCGGATTGTTGGTGGTGCTCGATGAAGTCGAAACCCTCCAGCGCGTCCGGGCCGACGTTCGGGAGAAGAGTCTGAATGCGTTGCGTCAGTTGATCGACGAGATCGACGCGGGTCGCTTTCCCGGTCTGTTTCTCGTCATCACCGGAACGCCGGCGTTCTTCGATGGCCCGCAAGGTCTGCAAAAACTCCCGCCACTCGCGCAGCGTTTGCAAACCGACTTCGACACCGACCCTCGTTTCGACAATCCGCGTGCGCCGCAGATTCGCTTACGTGCTTTCGACCGCCCTGCTCTGCTGGAAGTGGGCATGAAGGTGCGGGACATCTTCGTCCATGGGTCGAAGGACGCGGAAGGCGTCGCCCGACGGGCGAACGATGCGCTGCTCGAATCGCTGGCCGACGCCGTGACCGGGCAACTCGGCGGCAAGATCGGGATCGCCCCGCGCATTTACCTCAAGAAGCTGGTCGCTGACCTCCTGGACCGCATCGAACTTCATCCCGATTTCGATCCCGCACGCGACTACCGGCTGACGATGCGCAGCGAGGAGCTGACGCTGGAAGAGCGCAACCTCACCGCGGCCGGCTCAGTCGAGGACATCAAACTCGAAGTGTGAGACGCAAAGATGCGCTGCAAACGCCAACGGCGTTTTATCATCCAGTCCAGGGTTGCGCGCCGCGCGCGACCCTGGGTGCTCCGACAAAAAACGGCGCAAACCCTGAAAGGGTTTTGCTCTCCAGCGAGAGCCGCTCGATGGATGCAACCCCTTCGGGGTTGGCTCGCTGTTTCAATCCAGCTCCCAGGGTAGCTCGTTCCTCGCAACCCTGGGGCAATGTTGGGAATTTGTTCATGGCGTGTTGAGCGCTTTATCACTCTGAAGGGAAGGGTTTTGCCAAGTTGCCACTATCACATGGCTGTATTGCACGGCCAGCATTCCCCGAAGACGCTGATTGAAGCGGTGCGATCTCGAAGGATCGCTCTCAAGTTGACATTACGCGATTTTGCGACGGCTATCGGACGATCGATGTATTCAATTTCAAGTTGGGAAAATGGGCACTCGATCCCTCGATCCAGCTCCCGACGCTTGCTCGTTGAATGGCTCGGATTTGATCCTGAAGCGAGTTCGCCTTCGCCCACGGAAAGCGCGAGTTAAATTTTGCCGATGTTTCGCTGTGTCTGAGCCCGTTAGCGGGTGGCTCTGCGGATACAGTGGGGCAAACCACTTTCACGCAAGACCGCGGCGCGAGTTTTCATTTCGTCCGGGCGACGTCCGCCGCGGGGATGAACTTCTGCGCCGCGAGCCATTCGAGCGATTGCGTCTGCCACGCGTCCCACATCGGCCCCTTGTATCCGCTCAGGCCGTGACCGCCCGAGGGCAACTCCAGATACTTTGCGGCGATACCTTTTGCGCGC
>JANLQB010000450.1:0-5500 GCA_031367565.1 Verrucomicrobiota bacterium | reverse complement strand
TGCCACCGCCCCGATGCAGTGTAAAGCCCGACATTCCCGCTGATCGAAACAGAGTGCTGGTGGCGGGACTCGAACCCGCACGGTAGTTACCCACCAAGGGATTTTAAGTCCCATGCGTCTGCCATTTCGCCACACCAGCTTGCTCTGTAAATTTCAAAATTTGTTGTCGCTGTGCTAGAGTTTGTGCTAGAGAAATGCCATGAAATGCAAAGCAGCGCAAGGCGAAGGCAGAACCAGTGGCAGAGGCGAACATGGCGCGCAGTTTGTCGCGGTGCGCGATTCGCGCAAGCGAAAGGTGCCAGGACTTTACGCTCGGAATGGGCGGTATTACGGGCAGCTTTGGATGAAAGAGAAGCGGACGGCCCGGCGGTTTCCGCTTCTTGACGAAGATGGGAATCCGATTGCGAACCTGAACGCAGCCAAAGAGGCGTTTGAAATCCTCCGTCATGCTCGCCGGGAGAAGACGCTTCGACCGCTCGGTAATAGACCCTTGCTGGCGGAATATATCGCGACCTACTTTGCGAAAGCTGAAATCGCCCAGAAGCGACCAGCGACTTTGGAAAAGGAACGGTGTTCGTTGGATCGATGGAAGCGGCACATGGGAGAAGCACGGATTGACCGGATCACGTTGGGGATGACGGCGGCGTTGATCGACGAGCGGCTCCGTGAAGGTGTCTCGGCGCGGACTGTCAATCTCGACACGATCGCGCTCCGCAACGTGCTGAAACGAGCAGTTAAGGACGGTTATTTAAAGGATCTGCCAAAACTCCGGGCGTTGAAAGAGGCGAAGCCCCCGAAACGTGGATTGATGACGCCCGTGGAATTCGAACGGTTCCTGGCGGCGGTTCCGGTGGCGTGTGAGAAGAACGCGGTTCAGGTGGGGGATTATTTGCAATTTCTGGCTTATAGCGGCGCGCGTGAGCAGGAGGCTCTAAAGATCCGGTGGGAAGATGTGGATTTTGAAAATGAGCGGGTGAGCATTGGCGCTGGGGGCGTATCGAAAAATCACGAGGAACGTGAGGTGGAGTTTAATGACCGGCTCGGCGCACTTCTACGGGAGATGTCCACGCGTCGAGCGCCGGATTGCTCCTGGCTTTTTCCGTCACCCCAGCGCGGACAGCGCGATGAGCATGCCAGAACATTTCGAGAAAGCCTCAGGTTAGTCCGAAAAAAAGCAAATCTCGAGTGGGTGGGATTTCATGATCTTCGGCATTGGTTCGCGAGCTTTTGCGTGATGGCAGGGCTCGATTTTATGACGATTGCCGCGTGGATGGGGCACAAAGACGGGGGGATTCTCGTCGGTAAAGTATACGGACACCTTCTCCAAGATCATCGTCGGCAGGCTGCGCGAAAGTTGAATTTCGGAAGGGCAGCAATGCCGCCCCAGCATTTGTACGCGGCCTGCTTGCAGGAAGAAACCCGCCCCTAATCAAGACAATGTTCACGAATTTCTGGCGATGAGAAAAGCGGAGACGAGGCAGACGCGGCGAAGAAGGTTCTGGCCAGTTTTTCGTAACGGGTGGCGAGGTAGCGAAACGGTTTGAGTTTGTGGAAGAAGCGTTCGATGCGGTTGCGGCCCCGGTAGCGTTCCTTGTCGTACGTGGTTTTTGGCTGCGGGTGCTGATGAGCGAAATGACCGACTCGATCCCGGCGGCGGCGAGGCGCTTGCGGATTCGGTCCGCGTCGTAGCCTCGGTCGAGCGCGGCGAACTCCAGGACGTTGTCAGGGTCGAGGCTTTCGTAGAGGAATTGCCGGCGATCGTGAGCCTGGCCAGCGCGCAGGTGGAGCGCGACGACGCAGTTTTCGTCGAGAGTCGTCGCATGGATTTTGGTGGAGAAGCCGCCCTGATATCGCTCCAAGCCAGCTTCGGCCCACCCCACGCCATTTTCGTACACACCATAATTTGGTGAAGACTACCCAAGTGGAGGATTCATATTCGAATTCGCCAAAATTGCTCGGCGTGTGTTTGCTCCGATGCACTGGGAAACGGCGATGAGTAGCTGGGCGACGACACCGCAATTCCGTTACATGACAGCGGTTCCTGAATGCATTTCTCAGGTCCACGACGATCTGCGAGCAGTCTGTGTAGCAAGGAAGATCGTCTTCCCCAAGCGAGCGACGGATATGCCTCGACGAGAAGTCTATCGAACGCTCCCACTGCAAATCAAAATATTTTTACTTTTGGCTTGATTAACGCGGCCCCCCTTAGCGCGCGGCGTTAATGACTCAAAAAACGATGCAATCTGGAAGCCTCCCGCAAGACGAGCGGTTGGCAGTGGTGCCGAAAAACACATCCCGTCGCCGGCGAACCCGCGCCCTCCCGACCGGCAGTCGCGACAGAACCTTTGAGAGGGTGGAAATTGGTCGATCCGACCAGGGTCCTGCGCATCCGCCAGTCAGCCTGGATAAGTTCCTTGCCGAGATGGGGCTATCGCCAGTGAGCGGATGGAGGTTTCGGAATCGCGGCTGGATTAAGACGGTGAATATTGCCGGACGGCACTACGTTCCGCATGAGTCCATCATTGAGTTTAACGAGCGCGCGGCGCGCGGGGAATTCAGCCGGCGGTTTGCCAATCCCAAGGACAACGAGGCAAAAGCGAGGGACAAACACGCTGGCCGTAGGCGCAAACTCCCGAAGTCGCCCCATGAGTAAGGTTCAGCCGAAACTCTTTTCTACGGCCGTGGGAAACGCGTGTGGGTGGAAAGTCTTCGTGGGCACAAACAACCGTGAGGTGCGCTATTTCAATGTTGATGATCGCATCGTGCGGGTCGACATCGGTGCCGGCGAAGTGCCAGTCTCGGTCCAATCACATGGTCGCCATGATGTCGTGATTCCCGGTTACGGTCAGGTATAAGTGCGTGCTGGGTCTGGTGGGAAAACGTTCCTCGGAAGGTTGGCGATGGTGCGCGAAGTCATCGAAGCCCAGAAAGCTACGGACGAGGCTAGGGCGCGGGAGAAGCAGGTGACCGCTACGCTATTGAAACTCACCGCGAAGGGGGAAGTCGATAAGGGTCTAAATCGCACGAAGTTGTGCCACAAACCGGAAGCCACCGCCGGACATGTCCATACTTTCATTCCGGTAAAACACGGGTTGAGCTTTTCGAAAATTCCTATCGAGTTCACCCAGCACCAACACAGGCTGGCCAAGGATGAATTCCGTGTGCTTCAAGCTGCGTGGGTTCTCGCCTCACACTCGGGAGAGTTCTACGGGGAGGACAAGCTCTCGAGGATGGCGAAAGTGCATCCAAAAAATCTCTCGGCAATCCGAAAAAGTCTCGCCAACCGCTGTCTCATTCGCCGGACGGGCCGTCGCGAGCACAACTCCGATGTGTGGAAGCTCGTTTGGAATCCGGATTATTACGGGGAGTATGCTGAACGCGAAGCTGACTGCACCGAGGGTAGTAAATTCAGTGCTAAGGGTAGTAAATTCAATCGCAGCGTCGATGAATATACTACCAATAAGAGGAGGGAAGAGAATCAGAATACAAAGATTTTTGTTGGTTCCACTGGTTGTCGTTCGGGCGGGCCATTTTCGTGCGATGAAGAAAAATCTTTTGAGGATGATGGGGAAGGGGAGCCCGTACGCGTCATCAATTTTCCATGAAGCCGGATCGTTGCCCAAGTTGCGGCGTACCAGTACAGGAGTGCATCGACGAACGATGTGAGTTTAGGCTTGTGCCACCATGCGAGGGTTGTCGGAAGAAACGAAATGCGGAGGCAGAGATGCGCCAAATGACAAAAAAGCGAAGCGACTTGAATGACGAATGGAAGGAGCGGACGGCCCGATACCACGAGCTTCTCAACTTTGATTCGAAGCATCCGAGCGTCGATCAGAAAGTTTTGCCGATCGTGCTTGGTTGGCGTCCCGCGATAAATCGAAAAGGCCTGGGCTTGTTCTCACGAAAGAGCGGCGCCTGCAAAACGCGCATGATTTGGCAACTGATTCGCGACCTTCATTTTTCCGGGGTGCGGTGGGAAGCCACCACGGCCACAGAAATCGGACATTTGTATGGCAGCACGTTTGAAGCGCGTGCCGCGGCGGAATATCGGGTTGAGCGACTTTGCCGCGTGCCTTTAATTTTCATAGGTGATTTGGGAATGGAGCGGCGCGGCACCGAGATCGACGCGATTGCTGAGCGGATTCATCACATTGTCGATGCCCGATACGCATCGGGTTTGCCGCTCATTTGGTCGTGCAACAAAGAACCAAAGGAACTTGCCGCCCACCTGGGAGAGCGCGGCGCGTATTCGGTGCGCCGTCTCTATGACGCCACAACGGTGTTCGAAGTCGTGAGAGGACGCGGGGCACAAATCCCCAAGAAAACCGGCGAAAACAGTCAGATGGGCTGCAGCCTGAAACGTGTCGTTACTCGTTGAAGGTGTGGCAGCGAAACGCGAGATTATGATCCCTTACTGAGCGGTTTCGTTGTGCGAAAAGTGCCAAAGCAGGTTGAATACGAGACGGCACACCCTGATAGGACAACCTCTTCAATTTCCCAGACTAGGCCCGCATTTCGACGCACCTTACTTTTCACTTATCACAAAAAAGCAAGCGGAGTTGCGGGCTTTATATCGAACTACAAAGCCAATATGCGGAATTCCCAGATTCTGGGTCGAGATCACACCCACTCCGCGCACAGCAACTCCGCCTGCTGCAATACCGTCTTCACAGCTTCCTCCTGAAGATCCGGTGGGTAGCCGTATTTGTTCAGGATGCGCTTCACCATGACTTTGATTTTGGCACGAGCGCTTTCGCGGAGGGTCCAGTCGATCGTGACGCTCTCACGCACCTTCGTGATGAGCTCGGCGGCGATGACCTTGAGTTTGTCGTCGCCCAAGGCCATCACGGCCGATTCGTTGGCGGCGAGGGCATCGTAGAAAGCGACTTCGTCATCGGTCAGGCCGAGATCTACGCCACGTTTGGTGGCAGCATCGAGTTCCTTGGCGAACTTGATGAGCTCCTCCAGCACTTCCAGCGTGGAGATGGCGCGGTTGTGGTAGGCGTTGAGGGTCTTCTTGAGCTTCTCGCTGAAGAGCTCGGATTGCACGAGATTGCGCTTGGAGCGCACTTTGAGTTCGTCCTTGAGCAGCTTCTCCAGCAGCTCGGCGGCAACGTTCCTGTGCTTCAGGCCGCGCACTTCGGCGAGGAACTGGTCGGAGAGAATGCTGATGTCGGGCTTCGGCAGGCCGGCGGCGGTGAAAACGTCGATCACCTGTCTTTCGGTCGTGATCGCTTTCGACACGAGCTGACGCACTGCGGCGTCGATCTGCTCGGGCGTCTTCTTGCTGTTCGGGCCTTGTTTGTTTAGCGCCGCCTGGATGGCTTGGAAGAAAGATGAGGTGCTCTAGATTTCTGGACCAAGAGCCTACAGAATCGAAGACCCATGAACCTAGCACCCCGCAAACGATACCCCCCCGAGTTCAAGGCGCAGGCCGTTGAGCTTCTGAGCACAGGCAAGCCTGTCTCCCAAGTCGCCGCAGAACTTTGCATCAGCAGCG
>JANLQB010000436.1:0-7736 GCA_031367565.1 Verrucomicrobiota bacterium | reverse complement strand
AGCCGACGCCCGACGATGCGCGGACTTCGTGGGGTTGCAGCAATGCGGTCGTGATCTTGCAAGTGGTGCGTCCACCCGCACCGGCCAAAGCTGAATCTTCCAAATGAAATCTCTGTTCCTTTTCTCGCTGATCGTCGCTTTGCCACTCGGTCTGCGCGCGGAGGCGCGGAGCGCGGATGACTATCGAAAATTTGCGCTGACGCACGACGGCGACGTCGCGCGAGGGCAGAAACTTTTTAGCGAAGATGCGCGGTTACTTTGCGTGAAATGTCACTCGATCGACGGCACCGCGTCGAAGGCTGGGCCGGATTTATTTGCGGCGGGCGATAAGTTTGGACGGCGCGATTTGGTGGACGCGATCTTGCAGCCGTCGGCGACGATTGCGCCGGGCTACGGCACGGTCATCGTGGAGACGAAAGCGGGTGCGATTTATCAGGGCGTGCTGAAGCAGGCGAACGAGGCAGGCATCCAGCTCATGGGGGTGGATGGAAAGCTGGTTTCGGTCGCGACGGGTGAGATCAAGGAGAAGACGGCCAACGCCGTTTCGCTCATGCCGGAAGGTCAGCACGCGAGTTTGTCGCGCGAGGAGTTCACGGACCTCATCGAATATCTCACCACGCTGAAGCAGCGGGATTCCGCGCTGGCGAGTGATCGATCGGCACCGGGCGAAATCCCGCAGCTCGCGCAGCCGGTGAAATTGCGGCCTTTTTTCCACACTCGGTTCGAGCGCCCGCGTGGGAAGCAGGAGAGCGGGCTGACCTCGTTTCGGCAGGTGCCCGGTGCGCGCAATCAGTTTCTCGTGCTGCACCAGACGGGGATGATTTGGATGGTGCGGAAGACGGCGGACGGTGAGGCGCGGACGGATTTTTCTGATCTCTCTCTCGAAGTTTTCAGCGACCGGGGACCGAACGGTTTGCTCGACGTGACCTTTCATCCGCGGTTTCGCGAGAACCGGAAATATTACCTTTTTTACCAGGTCTTCGAGGAAGGCAAGGTGACGACGCGCGTCGTGGAGAAACAGTTCGATCCCGAATTCCGCGCCGACTCAGGCAAACCCGAGCGCGTGATTTTGAAGATCGCGAGCGTGGCGGAGGATCACAGCGGAGGCTGCCTGCAATTTGGGCCGGACGGTTTTCTTTACCTCGTGATGGGCGACACCGGCCCGCACAATGATCCGAACGGGCATGCGCAAAATTTGCAACTGCTGCTGGGAAAGATCCTACGCATCGACGTGGACCACGAGGACGCTGGCCGCGCTTACGCGATTCCTGCCGACAATCCATTTCGCGATCAATCGGACGCGCGTCCGGAGATTTGGGCGTACGGCTTCCGAAACCCGTGGCGATTTTGTTTCGACGGGCTCGACGGCGCGATCTGGCTTGCCGACGTGGGTCAGGATCGCGGTGAGGAAGTGGACATCGTTCGGCGCGGCGAAAACTACGGCTGGAATGTTTACGAAGCATTCGAGCCGTTCTCGAATCAGTTCAAAAATGAAGGCCGCACTTTTACGAAGCCGGTCTTCGCCTACCGCCGAAAATACGGAAACTCGATCACGGGAGGACACGTTTTCCGTGGCGACAAAAGCTCATCGTTTTACGGCGTGTATGTCTGCGGCGATTACAACTCCAAGCGCATCTTTGGCATCACACAGCAAGGCGGCGCGCTGAAAACCGCGCGGCAAATCGGGAGCATTCCGCAGCGGCTCGTGTCGTTCAGCGAAGACGAAGCGGGCAATCTTTACGCGGTCGGTTACGAAGGCATGATTTATCGAATTGATTTCACCGAGGGACGATTCGAATGACTTCCATGCGCAGTTTTTTGAAGCGGCTGGCTGCCGTTGCCGTGCTCTTTTTTGGAGCCGCACAGGCACAGCCCTTCACTCGGGTAGAGCAAGCTGATTTTGGAAAGGCCCGCGATGGCTCCGCGGTGAAACTTATCACGCTGCGGAACGCGACGGGCATGAGCGCGCAGATCATTTCCTACGGAGCGATCATCAAGGAACTGCGCGCTCCAGATCGAAATGGGGAGTTCAAGAACGTCGTGCTCACGACGGATAGCTTGGAAAAATTTGAGCGATTCAATGGCTCTGCGGCGATTATTGGCCGGGTGATCAATCGCATCGCCGGTGCGCAATTTGAACTCGATGGAACGATCAGTAAACTCCCGGCGAACGACGGGAAAAACACGATCCACGGTGGCCGCAAAGGTTTTGCGCAATCCGTATGGTCGGTCGAGGACGCGTCTGTGAGAGAGCACGAATCGTCGGTAAAGCTCACCTACCTTAGTCAGGACGGAGAAGAGGGGTTTCCCGGCAACTTGAAAACCTCGGTGACCTATTCGTTGACCGACCGCAATGAGCTGCGAATCGACTACGAAGCCGAGACGGATAAACCCACGATCGCGAATCTCACGAATCACGCTTACTGGAATCTCGCTGGTGGCGGAAGCTGCTTGGATAACGTGCTATGGATACCGTCCGCCAGCTATACGCCCGCGGACTCTGCCTCGATTCCGACCGGCGAGATCCTTCCGCTTCAGGGCACACTTATGGACTTTAATGAGCCGACGCGGATCGGAGATCGGATCGAGCAGCTCAAGCCGGCGATGGCGGGCTACGATCATAACTATATCCTCGCAGGTGGTCGCGAAATGAAACTCGCTGCCCGGCTAACCGAGCCCGAAAGTGGACGAGTGATGGAAGTGCGCACCACCCAGCCAGCCATCCAGCTCTACACGGGCAACCACCTTGGCCACACCGCAGTTTGCCTAGAGACACAACATTACCCCGACGCGATCCATCACGAAAATTTTCCATCAATCGTGCTCCGTCCCGGCGCGCAATTGCGCGAGACGACCGTCTTCACTTTTCTCGCAAAATAATCTATCCTCATGAAATCCATCGCCGCATTTTTCCCCGCCCTTTTTGCCATGAGCATCGTCGCTCTGGCCGATGACTCGGGTCTCCTCGCTGACGGCGCGAAAGTCGAAGTTTTGGGCGAAGGTTTTTCCTTTACCGAAGGGCCGGCGGCCGACCCGGATGGTAATGTATATTTCACCGATCAGCCCAACGATCGCATCGTGAAATACACCGTCGCCGACGGCACCTTCTCCGACTGGCTCAAGCCCGCGGGCCGCAGCAACGGAATCTATTTCGACCAAGTGGGAAACCTCCTCGCCTGCGCGGACGAGAAGAATGAACTTTGGTCTATCGCGCCCGACAAAAAGGTCGCCGTGCTCATGAGCGACTTCGGCGGTAAACTGCTTAACGGTCCGAACGACCTGTGGATTCGTCCCGATGGCGCGCTCTATTTTACCGACCCACTCTATGCGCGCGACTACTGGAAGCGCGACAAGGCGATGCAGCAGCCAGGGCAATTCGTCTATTTCTTCGACGTGAAAACGAAGCAAGCGAAGGCAGTCGCCACCGACCTGAAACAGCCCAACGGAATCGTCGGCACACCCGACGGAAAGACGCTCTATGTCGCTGATCTCGGCGCGGGTAAAACCTATTCCTACGCAATCCAGCCGGACGGTTCGCTGGATAACAAAACGCTCTTTTGTAACCTGGGTTCCGATGGCATGACGCTCGATGCCGATGGAAACGTGTATCTCAGCGGAAAAGGGGTAACGATCTTCGACAAAACTGGAAAGCAACTCACGAACATCCCCATCCCCGAGCCATGGACTGGGAATGTGAAATTTGGTGGCAAGGACCGGCAGCTTCTTTTCATCACTGCGAGCAAGAAAGTGTATGGGGTGAAAATGTGGGTGAAGGGGGCCTTTTAACTGATCGGCTAGGCGACTTGGGTCATCGTTCATCAAGTTAGGCTCAGCATTGATCGAAAGACTGCCTTCCTCGCTCGCTGACGGTCGCCAGCCTCATGCTCAACTCGTTCCTCTGCGAAAGTGCAGAGCTGGGTATGGCTGGGGTAGCTTGCGAAAATCAGCCGACACCCATGCGCTGATAACCTGTTTTGCCAATTCGGTTCTAAGGGCGGGGATCAGTAGTCGGTTGCTCAACCGACCATCCATGTCCTCTCGCCCACTTTCCCTCGTCCTCGCTTTCTTCTTCGCTGGAATTTCATTTGCCCGCGCTGCAAGTGGGGAATCCGACCTTCGCGCTGAGGAAGGGAAGTTTTACAAGATGGTGACGCTTCCGCATCCTGAAGGCATCACGCTGGAAGCGGGGGCGCTGCAATGGCTGGGGAAGGGGCGGCTCGCGGCTTCTTCGCGGCAGGGCGACATCTATATGATCGACAACGCACTCGATGAATCGGGCGCGAAGGTGAAGTTCACCCGGTTTGCGAGTGGGCTGCACGAGGTGCTCGGGCTCACGGAAAAGGATGGCTGGATTTATTGCACGCAGCGCGGCGAGGAGACGCGGATGAAGGACACGAATGGCGATGCGCGCGCGGATGTTTTCGAGACGGTGGGCGACCCGTGGAGCATCACGGGCGATTACCATGAGTATGCGTTTGGCTCGAAGTTTGACCGGCAGGGGAATCTCTGGATTGTCCTTTGTCTAACGGGCTCGTTCACGAGCGAGGCTCCGTATCGTGGGTGGTGTTTTCGTCTCACGCCGGAGGGGAAATGGCTGCCGACTTGCAGCGGGATTCGTTCGCCGGGCGGGATCGGGATGAATGCGGAGGGCGTGATGTTTTACACGGATAATCAGGGGCCGTGGAATGGGGCGGATGGGTTGAAGGAATTGCGGCCCGGCTACTTCATGGGAAATCCGACGGGGAATAGATGGTTCGATGATCCGGCGACGAAGGATGCGATTGCATCGGCGGGTTTGAAGAAGCCGGTAGAGCCGAAGAGCGGCGGGCGCACTTACGAAGAGGCGAAGCGCATCCCGGAATACATGCCGCCGGCGATTATGTTTCCGTATCCCGAGATGGGGCAGTCGGCGAGCGGCATCCTGTGCGATACGACGGGCGGAAGATTCGGGCCGTTTGCGAATCAACTCTTCGTCAGTGATCAGGCGCATAGCACGGTGATGCGCGTGTTTTTGGAGAAGGTGAACGATCGATATCAAGGTGCGTGCTTTCCGTTTCGGCAGGGGTTCGATTCGGGAAATCTCGCGATGGAGTTTGCGGATGATGCTTCGATGTTTGTGTATGGAACCGATCGCGGTTGGGGCTCGCGTGGTGGGAAGCCGTTTGCGTTGCAAAGACTCGTATGGACGGGGAAGACGCCGTTTGAGATTCACGAAATGCGGGCGAAACCGGATGGCTTCGAACTGACCTTCACCGAGCCGTTGGACGCGAAGACGGCGGGCGATGCGGCGTCTTATTCGATGAAGTCTTACACGACGATTTATCAATCGAGCTACGGCAGCCCGAAGGTCGATGAGAGCAAGCCGGTCATCAAATCGGTGACGATCGCGCCGGATAAATTGCGCGCTCGGCTGGTGATCGACGGGATCGTTCCAGGAAATGTCCACGAGCTTCACGCTGCGGGAGTCCGCTCGGAGAAAGATCAACCCTTGCTTCACGAGGCCGCTTACTACACGCTCAACCACATTCCTACGAAATGAACTTTATGAAAAAACTCATCGCTCTCTGCGTCCTCGCCATCCTCGCCGGTTCCAGCTTCATCGGCTGCGCCCATCACGAGAAAAAGATGGAATGCTGCGCCGGCGGGAAGACCGCTGCCTGCAAACACTAACCCGGTGAGCGACGCGGGCTAGTTCCCGCCGAGCCACGCGAGTCCGAACTGGATCCACCACGGAATCGTCAACAGTCCGGCGATGGACGTGCAAAGGATGATCCGCAATGCCATCGCGGGATCGCCTCCGTAGTGCTTGGCAATGATGACCGGGATGACTGCGCAGGGCATCGCGGCTTGGATGAGCATGACGTGTCGCAGTTGATCGGTGCATGGAAGGAACTTCGCGGCGGTGAGCATGAGCAGCGGCAGCACGCCGAGGCGCAGCAGACACGCACCGAGTGAATCACGCACCGCGCCGCGCATGGAAATGTGCTGCGCTTGATCGCAAAAAGTCGCGCCGGTAAGGATAAGTCCCATCGGGATTGCGGCTGCGCCCACACTGTGGACGGCGCTTAAAACCCACGCGGGCAGCCAATCCCGACCGCCAGCGAAATGTAGCGCGACCGCCGCGCCGATCGCGAGCACGGGAACATTCAGAATCCGCCGAAGCGGATGCTCCGGCGAGCGCCCGGAGATGAGCAGCAGGCCGAGCGTCCACATCGCGGTTTCGACGCCGACGTTGTGCAGGAAAAGGACGGCCGTCGTGCGCTGGTCGAAGAGTTTTTGCACGAGCGGCAGCGCGATGTAGCCGTAATTGTAGAGCCCGGTGGTGAAGGCGAACGTGCGGCGTGCGCGCTCATCGCGCAGGCCGAGCAGCGGCGCGGCGAGCCACGAAACGCCGAAGCCCATCGCGACCGTTCCGAAGCCGACGGCGGGCGCGAGCACGAGGTTTCCCGCCTGCCGCATCGCTTCGTTTCCGAGGATCGTGTCGAGAATCAGGCACGGGAAGAGCAGGTTGACGACGATGCGTAGCAGCGAGGTATCCGCCTCCGCCGAAAGCCACTCGACACGACGGATGCCAAAGCCCGCGCCGACGATGAGGAAGACGGGCGCGACGGCGGCGAGCAGCGAAAAAAAATCCACGATCGACGGTCAGCTCCGTGGGATCGCTGACTGCTGCTCGATCTCTTTTTTCGACTTCTTTTTCCCAGTCTTCATATTCTTGAACTCCATCTCCAGCGCGAGGATTTCCAAATCCGTGAGCCCGCGAGGGATGCTGATGATTCCATCGCGGATCACCTTATCGACGACCATGTCGATGACTTGGTGCGTTCCCGTTTTCGTGCCGACGAACGCGACGACGCTTGCGCCGCGATTCGACAGGCTCATTTCCTCCAGCGCGGTGCGGCCGAAGTTGTCGAGTTTGAACGCGCAGCCCGCGCTGCCGTCTGGCGCGGGGAAGGGGAAAATCGCTTCAATGTTTCGCTCAGAGATCGACGGAATCTGCGTCATGAATCCTTTTCGTTCGGGATTGTGAAAGGTGACCGGCATCGCGAATGGCTGCCCGTCGCGTTCGTTTGCCTCGATGTGAAAGCGCACGGTGATGACCGGCTTTTTGGCGAAGCCGAAGCTGCCGAGGGCGAGGACGAGGAGCAGGAGATGGGCGATACGCATGGCGCGGAGTGTCGGGAAATGAATTGCCATTTGCAACACGCGAGGACGCTGCCTTAATCATCGGCCATGAAATTCATCCTCGCGCTGTGCTGCGCCGCCACGCTTTCCGCCGTCAATGCTTTCGCCGCGGATGAAGCGCCTGCGCCAGAAAAAAAGCCGAGCCTTTTGAATCGGATGATTCACCCATTCGGCGGTGGAAAACCGGCAGCGGAGCCGACGCCCGCGCCTGCGGTGGAAAAGAAACCGGGAATCATGAATCGCGTGCTGCATCCTTTCGGCGGTGGCAAAGATTCCGCGAGCAAGAGCAACGGACGGCTCGCGGTGGATCTGAAGTTTGCACCGGTGCCGCTAAAACTTAGCGAGACCAACCGGCTCAAAGTCACGCTCACCTTGATCAATCACGGCAAGAAACTCGCGCCGCTGGAGTTCCCGACTTCGCAGCGGATTGAAGTGCTCATTAAAAACAACGTCGGCAAAACGATCGAGAAGTGGTCGGACGATCAGCCCTTCACGAATGATCCGAGTGTCGTGGCGATCAATCCAGGCGAGCGTGCAGAATACACCGTGGA
>JANLQB010000414.1:0-7025 GCA_031367565.1 Verrucomicrobiota bacterium | reverse complement strand
GATCTCCCGCGCGTAAATATTCAGTTCGCCATCCGCGCCCTTGCGGACATCGCGGATTTCAAACGCGGAGTTCTGACCGGGGTCGATTTTCGTTCCTTCTTCCGGCGCGAGCATTCCATTCCCGTACTCCACGATCACGCGGACGGCTGGGATGGCCGCTCCACCGCTGACAGGGCGCGAACGCAAAACGATCCGGCTTCCATTCTTGGCGTTGACGACAAAATTCCCCTGCAAATAAGTGCGAGCGGAGGGAGTGGCTTCCAGCGAAGTCGCGTCCGCCAGCGAGAGCGTGTGACCTGGCGGCGCCTGCCCCGGCTTGTAAGTGCGCCACGCCGGCGCTTGCGCATTCGGCAAACCGGGTTCGGGATTGGAGGCGATGAATGGCTTGAACACGCCGGGCGGAACATTCGGCGCGGGCGTCGGCGGAGCGGCAGGACGCGGCGTGTTCGGAAGCAGCGCGACGGAGACAGGTGGCTTCCGTGAAGTGGGCGAACCCGCAATCGGGATCGGCGTCGCCACGGGAATCTCGGGCAGCGATCCGGTCTCCGGGATTTTCGTTCCGTTCGGATTGTCGAGCCGCACGATTTGCGGCGTCTGCGGCGGCGGCGCATCGCCCTGCGTACCGGGCTCGGGCGCGGGTTGGTTACGGCGGAACTCAGTGAACTTTTTCGTCGCAGAATCCAGGCGCTCTCCCGTGATGACAGGAAGGCCACCTTCAAGATAGAGGTCCGCCGGAGGCTCGGTAGTAAACGTGCCCGCGCCGCCGCTCAGCGCGTAATTTCCGTAAAGCAGCGGGACGACGGTGAACTGCAAACGCCCATCTGAAACGCGCTCGATGTGAATGACCGCGCCGAGATCGTACGTGCGCTCGAGCTTGATCGGATTGCCCGTGACGAGCAGCGGTTTCGCTTTCGCAATCTCGCTCTCTTTCATCGGGTAAAGATGCTCGATCAGCACTTGTGGAAATTCGTTCGAGACCGCGAGCGCGACCATTCCGCGCGTGATGAAATCCTTCCCCGTGAGAACCGCGGACTCGGCGATCGTGAAATTCCCCCGCATATACGGGACAAGTTTTTTCGTCTCGCGGTAGTTGGTGACGAAGGTGCGCAGCAGTTCCGCGTTCTCGGCTTCGAGTTGGAGCGAGGAGTATTTCCCGTACTTATCGAAAAGTTGTTTTGAGGTCTGCCAGTCGCCCTGCTGACCCTTGGTGACTTCAAAGCGTTTAACCGGATCAATCTTTTTAAGGCGTTGCAAAATCCGGTAATTCCGCGCCTGCTCGGGGTGGCCGAAGATATAGAAACTCCCCAGCCAGCAAGCGAAGGCGAGGCCGATCAGGAGAAGGATGAAGACCGTCCAGATGAAGAGGTTGTCCCGCTTCTTCGGCCCTGCGTCATCGTAATCGTCGTCGTAAAGATCGTCCGCCATTTTTCAAATACTGCTCGTGCCGCGCCGCAGTGAGTCCGACTAGTGCTCGTGCGCCTCGCCCCCCGTTTCCGCAGTTTCAAAAGACGTGCCGCATCCGCAACTGCGCACCGCGTTTGGGTTCTGGATTCGGAAGCCCGCGCCAGCCAGATCGTCCGCGTAGTCGATCGTTGCTCCGTCAAGATACGTCGCGCTTTCGAGATCGACGATCACCTTTACCCCGCCACGCTCAAATGTCTGATCTCCGTCCTGCGCATGATCGAGCGACATCCCGTACTGCATCCCGGCGCACCCGCCTTTTTCCACAAAAATACGCAGCCCTTTCGTCGCATCGTCCTGTTCGCTGACGAGAGTTTGGAGTTGCTGCACGGCGGAATCGGTGACTGTAAGCATGGCGCTTAGAACTTATGGCGAATGGCGCGGAGTGCCAAGTGGCAAAGCGGATGGAGCATTTTGCAACCGCAGATCTACGCAGATAGTCCGAATCTGCGGCAATCTGCGTTCATCTGCGGTTCACATCCCCGACTTTCCCCGTTACTCATTTCGTTAAATGTCCCGCATCGCTCTCCTTTCCGAAACCGTCGCCAGCCAAGTCGCGGCTGGTGAGGTCGTGGAGCGTCCGGCTTCGGTGGTGAAAGAGCTGGTGGAAAACTCCATCGACGCGGGAGCCGGGCGGATCGAGGTGCTCATCCGGCGCGGCGGTATTTCGATGATTCGCGTGGTGGACGATGGTTCCGGCATGGATCGCGACGACGCGCTGCTGTGCCTGGAAAGACACGCGACGAGTAAAATCCGCACGGGTGCCGATCTCTCGGCGATCCACACGCTCGGCTTTCGCGGCGAGGCGCTCCCGAGCATCGCCAGCGTCTCGCGCTTTCGCCTCACCACGCGCGAACGCGAGGCGCTCGTCGGCACCGAAGTGCTCGTGAACGGCGGGAAAATCGAAACCGTGCGCGATAGCGGCGACGCGCCAGGGACGCAAGTCGAGGCGCGCCAGCTTTTCTACAATCTGCCGGCGCGACGGAAATTTTTGCGGACGGAAAACACCGAGGCGAGCCACGTCGAGCATCAGCTTCATTTGCAAGCGATCGGGCATCCGGGGGTCGCGTTCGCTTTTGTAAATGATGAGCGCGTTGTGTATCAGCTCGCGCCTGCCACGCATCTGCGGGAAAGGATTCGCGATCTCTGCGGCGCTGCGCTCACCGCGGAGTTGCTGGAGATTCCAGAGTTTGCGACGGACTCAATTTCGATTCGCGGTTTGATCGGAAAAGCGGGCGTGAGTCGCAGCGGACGGCAGCAGCAACTCGTCTTCCTGAACGGTCGCCCGGTGGAAAACACGACGCTCAATTTCGCGCTCCGCGAGGGCTACCACACGGCGCTGATGAAAGGGCAGCATCCCGTCACATTCCTCTTCATCGACATGGACCCCGCAGCCGTGGATGTGAACGTGCATCCGGCGAAACGCGAAGTGCGTTTTCGCGAAGCGAACACGGTGCGCGAGGCGATCGTGGAAGCGATCCGGCGGACGCTGGAGAGTGGTCGCGGCGCGTGGTCGCAGACGTTTCGCGCCGCGCCGGAGCCGCCGCTTATCCCCGAGGCGGAACAGCTCGCGTTGCGACGCGATTGGGCTGCACCCGAAGTCGTGCAGCCGCTGCGCGGGGCTGAACCTCGAACCTCGAACCTCGAACCTCGAACCTCGAATGAACCGGACCCGACGCCCGCACCGGAAATCAATCCGCAATCCGCAATCCGCAATCCGCAGTCGCAAGACTTCAAAATCCTCGGCGTCCTGGGGAAACTTTACGTGCTCATGGAAAACGCGAGCGGGCTCGTGCTCGTCGATCAGCACGCGGCGCATGAGCGCATTCTTTTCGAGGAAATGCGGAAGCGCATGGAAGATCAGGGCGTGCCTGCGCAACGGCTGCTCATCCCGCTCACCCTCCAAGTTTCGCCCCGCGACGCCGACTGGATCGAGCGTAACTCCGACACGCTCCAGCGCGCCGGGATCGGCCTCGAAGCCTTTGGCAGCGCGACTTTCAAGATCGACACGCTCCCGACTTTTCTCCGCCCCACCGACCCATCCCAGCTCCTCCGCGACATCATCGACGACCTCCGCGAAACGAGCACGCAATCCTCCAAGCTCCGCCTCGGCGAAGACATGATCGCCAAGACCGTCTGCCGCCACGCCGTGAAGGCGAATGACGTGCTGCGCGAGCCGGAACTCGTGCGGCTCATCCAAGATTTGCTCGCCTGCGAACTTCCTTACTGCTGCCCGCACGGCCGTCCGACGATGATCCAGATCAGCTACGGAGAGCTGGAAAAAAAGTTTGGCCGCAAGGTCTGACCGGCTTCGTCGGGGCGAATGAAAATGGCATCACTTGCAATCGCATCCGCCGCCGCTTAGCGATTCCCACCGTGCCCGATTCACCGCTCGATACCCTCGCCCGCCCACTGCGCGATCTGCGGATTTCCGTCACCGATCGCTGCAATTTCCGCTGCCGCTATTGCATGCCGCGCGAGATTTTCGGGCCCGGGTTTTCATATCTGGCGAAGGCGGACATTTTGACTTTCGAGGAGATCGCGCGACTCACGAAAATCTTCGCGCAACTCGGCGTGCAAAAGATTCGCCTTACCGGCGGCGAGCCGCTGCTCCGGCGAAATCTTGATCGACTCGTGAGTGCGCTCGCGACCATCGAAGGGCTCGACGAAATCACGCTCACGACGAACGGCTCGCGCCTCGTCGAAGAAGCCACCGCCCTTCGCGCTGCGGGGCTGCGAAGGCTCACCGTCAGCCTCGATTCGCTCGACGATGAAACGTTCCGCCAGATGAACGACGCGGACTTTCCCGTGCATCGCGTGCTGCGCGGGATCGACGCCGCGCTCGCGGCGGGATTCGCGCCAGTGAAGATCAACGCCGTCGTGAAGCGCGGTGTGAACGACGACGGCATCGTCGCTCTCGCGCGGCATTTTCGCGGGCCGCAATTCATCGTGCGTTTCATCGAATACATGGACGTGGGAAATACAAATGGCTGGCGTCTCGACGACGTGGTCTCCGCTGCGGAAATCATCGCACGCATTTCCGCCGAGATGCCGCTGGAGTCTTTGCCCGCGCAGTACCGCGGCGAAGTCGCGCGCCGCTTTCGTCATCGCGATGGTGGGGAAATCGGCGTCATCACTTCCGTCACGCAGCCCTTTTGCCGCGACTGCACGCGGGCGCGACTAAGCGCGGATGGACGGCTCTACACCTGCCTCTTCGCCGCCGAAGGTTTCGACCTGCGGACACCGCTTCGCTCCGGTGCGTCGGACGAAAAATTGACCGCGCTTATCAGCAGCATCTGGACTGCCCGCAGCGATCGCTATTCCGAAATCCGCTCCGAAGCGACGCTGGCAAAGCCGAAAGTGGAGATGGCGCACATCGGCGGGTGAAGTGGCGGGGAGCGCCCGCGTCATTTTACGACTCGCCGCGCAGATGCCGCAGCGCCTCGCGGATCGCGGGGAGGACGAGCGGGAGGCATTCGGCGATCGCGCGCGGGTTGCCGGGAAGATTCACGATGAGGGAGCGTCCGCGCGTTCCAGCCGTGGCGCGGGAGAGGATCGCGGTCGGGACTTTCGCGAAGGACTGCACGCGCATGATTTCGCCGAAGCCCGGCAGCTCGCGCTCAATGACGGCGCGTGTCGCCTCGGGCGTGACATCGCGCGGAGACGGGCCGGTGCCGCCGGTGGTGATGACGAGATCACAACCCGCATCGTCGCAGAGTCGGCGGAGCGTTTCCTCAATCTGTGTGCGCTCGTCCGGTATGATGATGCGCGTCCATTCCAGCAGCTCCGCGCACAGCTCCGAGAACACGCGCTCGATCTCCGGCCCGCTGCGATCTTCGTAAATCCCAGCGCTCGCGCGGTCGCTCAAAGTCACGCGCCCGATCTTCATGCCTTCACTTTTTTCGTCACGCGGATGTCGGCGATCACCATGCTTTTATCGACCGCTTTGCACATGTCGTAGATCGTGAGCGCGGCGACGCTCACGGCGGTGAGCGCTTCCATTTCGACGCCAGTTTTCGCCGTGGTGCTGACTTCGGCGACGATGCGCACGGCGGCGGGCTCGATCTCAAATGTGATCTCCACTGCATCGAGCGGCAGCGAATGGCAAAGCGGGATGAGCGCGTCCGTGCGCTTCGCCGCTTGAATGCCGGCGATCTTCGCGACGGTGAGCACATCACCTTTCGGTAAAGCCTGCTCGCGCAAGGCGGCGATCGTTTCTGGCAGGCAGCGCACAAATCCTTCGGCGGACGCGATGCGCTTTTGCTCGGGCTTGTGGCCGACATCGACCATGCGCGCGGAGCCGCTGGCATCGAGATGGGAAAAGGTGGGAACGCTCATGTGGGCGAAGATGGCAGCGACTTTAGGCGAGGTCGAGCAGCAGACATTTTGGGGCCGCGCTGCTTTGGGGAAGGATTTGCAGCAGCGCATTCACCCCGGCGAGGCCGCACAAATCGCCGGAGCTTTTCCATCCGAGCGGTCGGGCGTGCAGGCTGCCGCTTTCGCTGCGAACTTCGCACGGCCAGTAGGTTTCGCGCGGGTCGGACGGCGAGGGGAAATCGTCGCGCAGCGTGACCTCCGCAAGCGGCCACGAGGGCGGTGCGGCTTGCAGGCATTCGAGCGCAAGTCGGACGGCAAGATGAAAGGTGACGAGGTGCGAGACGGGATTTCCTGGAATCACGAACGCGACTTGTGCGCCGCGTGTGGCAAAGATCAGCGGCTTTCCGGGACGGAGATTCAGCCGGTCGAAGTGAATCGTGAAGCCAAGTTCGCGCAGCGTTTTCGCGCCAAAATCGTAGTCGCCAACACTTGCACCGCCAGAGAGCAGCAGCAGGTCCCAGCTCGTTCCCTCCACGCTGCGCACCCGCGCGACCGTTTCCGCAAGATCGTCTCCGCATCGGCTCTGGTGCTGCATCCGCGCGCCGCGTCCGGCGATCATGGCGGCGACCATCGTGGAATTGGTATCGCGGATTTCGCCCTCGCGCGGCTCGGTCTCCGGCGGCACGAGTTCCCGTCCGGTCGTGATGTGCAGCACTCGCGGAGAGGGACTCACGAGCGGCTGCATCGCGCCGAGTTGCGCGAGCAGCGCCAGCTCGCTCGCGCCAAGCCTCGCGCCGGTTTCCAGCAAGGCCGCACCCGCCGCCGCATCGTCGCCGCGTCGGCGGATGTGCGTCGTTCCATCGCGCCGCTGCGGGATTATCCAGTCCCCTTCCCGGCGGACATTTTCCTGCATGATGACTTGCGAGGCGCCAGCCGGAATCCTTGCGCCCGTGAAGATTCGCGCACATTCGCCCCTCCCGATCTCGCGATCTCGTGAAGCGCCCGCCTGCACTTCCATCACCACGCGAAACTGCTCGGAAGTGTCATCGAGCGCCACGGCGTAACCATCCATCGCGGACCGATCGAACGCGGGGAAATCGCTCGGAGCTTTGATCGTTTCGCGCAGGATTTGTCCCAGCGATTCAGCGAGCGGGAGACGGACGGGCGGGAGCGGTGCGACGGTTTGCGCGATGAGTGCGCGGGCTTCGGTGACGGAAATCATGCGCGGAAGTTAGGAAGCGGCTGCG
>JANLQB010000398.1:0-4860 GCA_031367565.1 Verrucomicrobiota bacterium | reverse complement strand
GCACGCGATTCGCACGGCGCCGCTGCCGCACAAAGTGACGATCTTTGGCCGCACGGGCTTTGCGGAGCAGAAGCCGGGAGCGGACAGCTATGCGCCGCTGGTGCGCGAGATCATGGGCTTTTTCCAGACGGGCGTTCCGCCAGTAGCGCAGGAGGAAACGCTGGAGATTTTCGCTTTTATGGAAGCAGCGGATGAAAGCAAACGACGCGGCGGCGCGACGGTAAAGCTGAGCGAGGTCTTGGAAAAGGCGCGCTAGATCGGCGGAGCCGGGCGCGGGGTGAGTTTCGCGGCGACGGGAGACTTCGGCGGGGCGACGGCCTCGATGGACGGCGAGTCGAAGAGCTGAAACGAACCGCCGGGACGCGCTTCCTTGCGGCCAGCAAGGAGAAACACTGCGGGGAGAACGAGCGC
This sequence comes from Verrucomicrobiota bacterium, assembly GCA_031367565.1. Classification (GTDB taxonomy): domain Bacteria; phylum Verrucomicrobiota; class Verrucomicrobiia; order Chthoniobacterales; family Chthoniobacteraceae; genus JANLQB01. The sequence continues at coordinate 4,449 of JANLQB010000398.1, read as the reverse complement.
GCGAAATCGAACCGGCAATGTGCGAGTTCTCCCCCGCCGGAGCTTGGCTTACGCGACGGCGTAATCGGGCAATTCCTTTTCCCGCGCGACCAACCAGACCGGTTTGCCCGCGTCGTCGAAGATCGGGACAATGCCGATTTCCACCCAGTACGGCGTTCCGTTTTTGTGGTAGTTCAGAATCGTCTCCCGGCACGGACGGTATTCGTGCACGGCTTGGCACATGCGCTCGACGGTGGCACGATCGGTACGCTCGCCTTGCAAGACAGGGCCGAGTTTTTTGCCCAAAAGCTCCTCAATCGTGTAACCACACATGGCACTGAAGGCGGGATTGATCCACTGGACGAGGCCATCGGGGCCGGACCTCACGAGACCTTCCGGCTTCACTTGCTGGGGTCGAGTCGAAATGGCGGACAAAATATTTGCCTTCACCGCTAGCGAAAGCGGCGCGGCGGGGCGGGCAGCAGTGGCCACGATGATTTGGCGGGCCACTTCTAACATTTCGCCGACGTGGGTGCGGAGTTCGTGGTGAAACTCCAGGACGAGTTCAAATTCTCCGCGCTCCTCGGACGGCATGGCGCCGGAGACGTAAAGCGCGGCGCGTTCTTGTAGGAAGTCGTGGATCATTTGTTTGTCGGGTCAGGGAACGAGCCCTACCGGAGACTACGTGCGCGCTTGCAACGCAGACGCACGCAAAAATTTCCGACCACGCGGTCGCCGTCAGAAGTCTTTCGAGTTATTGCGAAAGGAGCTGGGACGCCTAAGTTGCGCGCGGGCATTCTGCGGGACCTACTCCGCATTTCCCCGCCATCCCTCCAAGAAAAATGCGTCATTCGCTCCTCCGCAAACTCCTCGTTTTCAGCATCCTCGCCGCCGCGCGCCTACACGGGCAGGTCGTCGTGAATGAAATCATGTATCGGCCCGGCACCGGCTTTCCCGAAAATACCGGGCTGGAATTCATCGAGTTGCACAATCCCACGGCTGCGGCGGTGGATGTGAGTGGCTGGGCGCTGACGAGCGGCGTGCCTTACACGATCCCGACGACGACGATCGCGGCGGGCGGGTTTCTCGTCATCGCAGCGAACCCGACACAGGTGCAGGCGGCGTACGGGATTTCGGGCGTGCTCGGGCCGTGGACGGCGGGCGCGTCGCTTTCGGGAAAGGGCGAAAAGATAACGCTCTCAAAGCCCGGCACGACGCCGGGGACTTTCGTGAAAGTGGACGACGTGACGTATGCGAGCGAGGGCGACTGGGGCACGCGCTTCCGCGAATCGACTTTCGGCGGCTGGGACTGGAGCACACCAGCGAATGGCGGCGGAAAATCCATGGAGCTGCGTAATCCCACGGTGAGCAATGACAATGGGCAGAACTGGGCGCCTTCCACGGCGGCGGCGGGCGCGACTCCGGGCGCGGCGAATTCCGTCCTCACGACGAACATCCCGCCGGTCATCCACGATGTGACGCATTTCCCGGCCATCCCGAAGTCGGCCCAAAGCGTGACGATCTCGTGTCAGCTCAACGACGAAACGGCGGCGACCGGGCTGTCCGCGACGCTTTTCTGGCGCGATGCCACGAGCACCACGCCCGGCGCTTTCCAATCCGCGGCGATGACCGGCGATGGCGCGGGAAATTTCGCCGCCGTCCTCGATCCCAAAACGAACCTGACGATCGTGGAGTTTTACGTCTCCGCGAGTGACGGCGTGAACACGCGCACCTGGCCCGCGCCGACGACCGAGGGGCAAAACGCGAACTGCCAGTACCAGGTCGATAACGAAGTGCTGAGCGCGACGGACAGCTACTACCGGCTCATCCTGACCGGCGCGGAAAACGCCGCTTTCAACAACACTGCGACGAACAATTCCGGCAGCGACCGTCAGTTCAACCAAACGCTGGTCGTCGCGCGCGGCGCGGACACCACGATTCGCTACCGCAGTTCCATGCGCATCCGCGGAAATAGCAGCCGCAGCTACCTCTTCAAGCCGCTGCGCATCACCATGCCGAACGACGATCTTTGGGATGGCGCGGCGGTTTTCAATCTGAACCCCAAGGCGAGCTTCCTGCAGTTCTTCGGCGCGCGCGCCTTTCAAGCAGCGGGCGTCCGCGCGTCCGATTCCGTGCCGGTGGAACTGCGGCGCAACGGGGTGGAATCCACCACCTCGACGGGCACGACGCCCGACTACGGAAAATGGGCGCGGTTGGAAGACGAAAATGGCGATCTCGTGAACACCCACTGGCCGACGGCGAACAGCGGGAATCTTTACAAGAAGGTCGATAGCGGCGGACCACTAAACTACTACTGGCGCACCGGCCAGGCCGCACCGGCGAGCCCCGACGCGCTGCTCGACGGCTGGAGCAAACAGAATAACTCCACCGCCAATGACTGGAGCGATCTCACGAACTTTTTCTCCATCTGGCAGGCCGCCGCGAGACCGCATTTCACGACGACTTCCACGACGGATGTCTCCGGCAGCAATGGCACGCGCATCAGCGGCATCGGCACTTGGAACAGCACGGCTTTTACCTCGCCCGAAATCACGAGCATCGAGACCATCGCCGATCTGGATCAATGGGCGCGCTGGTTTGCCGTGATGACGATTTTCCAGGATCTCGAAACGAAGATCTCGAACGGCGTGGACGATGACTACGCGGCTTACTTCGTCCCGGCCGCGGGCGGGCAGCGCAAGATGCAGCTCGTCGCGCACGATCTCGATACCATCCTCGGCCTCGGCGACGATCCGCAGGCGTTCAACTACACCGCGCTTTACGACATGACGGAAGGCGGCCAGAGCGGCTACACCTTCCGCAGTCTGCTCCCGCTTTTCGGAACCACGACGGTGGCGGGGAACGCGTCGTTTCGGGCGAAATATTTTATCGCGATCCGCGAACTTTACGGCACGGTTTTTAACGCTGACACGACCGGAAATCCGAACCCGCCGTTTTATCAGCTCATCGACAATCATCTCGCTGGCTGGGTGCCCGCCGCCGTGCGCACCTCGATGAAAACTTTTGCCACCGCGCGGCAGACGCATCTGCTCGGGCTCATCGGCAGCGGCGCGATCGTGCCGCCCGCGCCCACTTCATCGGCCACTTTCACCAACGCCGCCGGCTCGCTGATGATCCACGAAATCCTCGCCGACAATCGCACCACGCTGAACGTCGCGGGCGCGTTTCCCGACATCATCGAGCTCCGCAACAACAGCGCGACCGCCGCAAATCTCAGCGGCATGAGCCTCACGGACGACCCGGCGTTGAAAGACAAATTCGTCTTCCCCAGCGGCACCACGATCGGGGCGGGCGGCTACCTCATCGTCTATGCCGACCTCGGCTCCGGCGCGGGCCTGCACACCGGCTTCGGGCTCGATCAGAAGGGCGACCTCGTGCAGCTCTACGGCACGGTCGGACTCGGCCAGCCGCTCATTGATTCGATCGCGTTCGGAGCGCAGGCGCCGGATTTTTCCATCGGGCGCACCGGCGCACTTTTGGAAACGTGGGCGCTTTGCCCGCCGACGATCGGCGCGGCAAATACGCCCGTCGCGACGCTGGCCGCGCCGGTGGGGATCACGATCAATGAATGGCTCGGCAATCCCGATTACCAGTGGGACGACGATTTTCTCGAACTCTACAACCCCGTCGCGCAACCCGTCGCGATCGGCGGGATGACGGTCACGAACGACTTCATCAATTACCCCGCGCTGCGCACGCTGCCCGCGCTCAGCTTCATCGCGCCCGCATCCTTTCTGCGCATGGATGGCAAAGGCTCCACGGCCACGCCGGGCAATGCGGGCGAGCTGCCATTCAAGATCAACGGGCTGGCAAGCTGGCTCGCGCTGATCGGGCAAAATGGATCGTTCGTGGACCGCGTGGATGTCATCTCGCAACCCGCCGACGGCTCGACCGGACGCGCTCCCGATGGCAGCGCGACGTTCGCAAATTTCGGCCTGCCAAGCGGCCTGCCCTCGCCCGGCGCGAGCAACATCACGCCGCCCGCAAACATCCTCGCGCTCATGAACGGACTCCGCGTGACCGAGCTCCTCTACGCGCCCGGAAATCTCGAATACATCGAGCTGCAAAACACCAGCGCGACCACGCTTGATCTCGCGGGCGTGCATTTCACGAAAGGCGTGAACTACACGTTCGGCACAGGCGTCACGCTGGCACCGGGCGCATTCGTCGTCGTGTGCGCAAATCGCTCCGCGTTCCTCGCGCAATTCGGCGCAGGCGCCCCGCTCGCTGCGGGAAATTTCACCGGCTCGCTGGACAATGTGGGGGAGACGATCGCCTTTCGCCCGCCCGCGCCGTGGGAGCCGAACGTCCTCAATTTCACCTATAACGCGACGTGGTATCCCGGCACCAACAGCGGCTACTCGCTCGCGGTCGTGGACGCCGGGAGCGCGCCCGGCGATTGGGGGAAAAAGACGAACTGGCGAGCCTCCTCGGCCCTCTACGGTTCGC
>JANLQB010000376.1:0-4262 GCA_031367565.1 Verrucomicrobiota bacterium | reverse complement strand
TGCCGGTCGATGCCGCCGAGGAGCTGTCCGGGGCCGGTGCTGTTCTCGCTCGGAGCGCATCCGATATAGCTGCCGACTTGCTTGCGGTTGCGGAAGCGCTGCCAGTCCATCACCTCCGCGCAGGCGGTGAGCGCGGTGAGCTGGCCGAGGCCGTGGGGCAGCGCCACGGTGAGGGTTTGCGCGGCCACGGCCGCGAGCCGGGCGTCGAGCGCCAGGATCTGGGCGTGGATAGCCTGGGCCATGTCCCGCTGCGGTTCGAGCGCCTCGCGCAGCCACTCCTCCGGGGCGCGCTGTTTTTTGTTTCGTGAGTCCCTGGGTTTCATCCGGGGCTAATATCTGGCGGTCCCTCCGGGACGCTCGGAAACTGTGGAGAAAGTCGATCGTGGCTCAGTTTGCCAAACCGCTGTCCTCCTAAGCCTGCGGAGGATCTCTGACTATCTTCGTCGGTCACCCGTCGCCGCAGTTGAGAAGAAGAAAAGAGCGAGAGGATCTCCGCAGGCTCAGAATGACAGGATGTTGGCAAATTGAACCACTGCCAAAAAGTTGGAGTGGTGGATTACGCCACTTCGACCGGCACTTGTTCCTTCTTGCCGGTGAGATGCCCGTTGCCGACGGTTACGCCGTCGAAGGCTTGCACCGTGCGGCCAAGACCCGACGAGACGGGTTTGGGGCCGAAATTGAATTTGATGTTTTTCCACGTGTCGCCGGGCTGGGCGCGGAGGCCGAGGCTGGCGGTGGGTTCGTAGCCGCAGTGGACCATGCAGTTCTCGCAGCGCACGTCTTTCGCGACGCCATCGACGACTCCGTATTTGTCCCAATCGACCTGGTTGAGTAGGTCGTTGTAGCTCTTCCAGTGGCCGTCCGTCATGAGGTAGCACGGGCCTTTCCAGCCGCGGATATTGCGCGTGGGGATGGCCCAGGCGGAGCAGGTGAGGTTTCGTTTTCCGGCGAGGAATTCGAAGTAAATCGGGGTGCCGAAGAGCGTGTAATTCCGGCTCCACCGCTCGATGTTTTTGAACTTCTGCACGGTCATGTCGCGCGTGAGGAAGAAATTCTCGGGCTGTAGATCGAGTCGCGTGATCATGTCCTTCTTCGCGGCGTCGTATTCGTAGCCGGGCGAGATGGTGTGGCCGTCCACGCCGAGGTGCGCGAGGTATTCGAACATCTGCTCGATCTCGACCATGTCGGTTTCCTTGTAGATCGTCGTGTTCGTGGCGACCTGGTAGCCGAGGATTTTCGCCATGCGGATGGCGAGGATGCATTCTTTGAAAACGCCTTCGCGCTCGACGATGAGATCGTGCGTCCGCTCGAGGCCGTCGAGATGCACGTTCCAATACATCCACATGGACGGGCCGATGACGGGCTTTGCGGGATCTTTCGGGCCTTTGCGGATTTCGTCTGCGTCTTTTTGCGAGATGAGTTCCTGCGCGAGCAGGCGCTCGATGCGCAGGTCGGTTTGCTCGGGGCGTTTGGAAAATTCGACGGCGAGATATTCACGCATCTTTTTCCGCATGAACATCGCGTTCGTGCAGATGTAAACGATCCGCTTTTGCTCGAGTAGGCCTTTCACGAGCGCCTCGATCTGCGGGTAAATGAGCGGCTCGCCTCCGCAGATGGAGATCATCGGCGCATCGCATTCCGTCGCCGCACCGAGGCATTCTTCGAGCGGCATGAGATCTTTGATCGACGTGGAATACTCGCGAATCCGCCCGCAGCCCGTGCAGCTCAAGTTGCACGTGTGGAGCGGTTCCAGTTGCAACACCGTCGCGAACCGCGGGGTCCGTTTGATCTTATGCTTGATGATGTAAGCGGCGATCTTGGCGGTGAGCGGAAGCGGGAATCTCATGAGTCGTTCGTTGGTAAAAGCGAGTCGTTCGTTGGTAAAAGCGGCGACGTTGCGGTCGTAGGTCGCTGAAAGTGTGCGGGATTCTGTGGGCGATCGGGGAAGTGTCAAGTCGCCACCGCGCGGGGCATCTTTGTGTTTGCCATCGAATATCGTAAAAGCCGACCATACGCGACGAATCAGCCAAGGACGCATACGATGAGCAAACAGAATGAAAACCCTCCTGAGGCCGCTGCAAATGGCGGCGGACAGAATGTGGAGAACCTCGATCGCACGGGGAATGTGGACAAAATCCGCGACATTCTTTTTGGGTCGCAGATGCGCGACTACGATAAAAGGTTCGTCAAACTCGAAGAGCGTTTGCTGAAGGAAAGTGCGGATTTGCGCGAGGATTTGAAGCGGCGCTTTGATTCGCTGGAGGCTTTCATGAAGAGCGAGGTGGTCCTTTTGAGCGATGGGCAAATAGCGGAGAAAGCCGCGCGTGACGAGGCGCTGAAATCCGAAAAGCAATCGCGTGACGAGTCGGTGAAAGGGCTCACGGACAAGGTGGGTGAGACGGTGAAGAATTTCGATCGCCGCGCGGCGCAGACGGAAGAGCAGTCGGCGAAGGCGCAGCGTGATTTGCGGCAGCTCATCCTCGATGAGACGAAGCGGCTGGCGGAAGAAATCGCGCAGAAACATTCCAGCGTGGCCGCGGATCTCGGGCGCGAGTCGCAGGAACTTCGCGGGCTGATGACCGACAAGCACGCGCTTTCCGACCTCTTCGCCGAGCTGTCGCTAAGATTGAAAAATGAATTCAAGTTTCCTGGGCAGTAATCAGCCCGAAGTGCTGACGCGACGGCCATGAGCCGGGGCGAGCCGCCTGAAAATGACGACCCGATGGAGCAGCTCCGCGAGTTGCTCGTGGGGCAGGAGCGGAAGGATCTCGCGGATTTGCGGCGGATCGTCACGGACCCGGCGGAGAAGACGAATGAGCTGAGCCGCATCCTGCCGCACGCCGTCCGCATTTCCACGAAGCGCGATACGTCGCTGTCGCAAGCGCTCGCGCCGACGTTGGAATCGGCGCTGAAGGAGTCGGTGAAAAAAGATCCGCGCATCCTGACGGATGTGGTCTTCCCGATCATCGGCCCGGCGATCCGGCGGGCGATTGCGGATGCGTTTAGCAAGATGGTGCAATCGCTCAACCAGACGATGGAGCACAGCCTGTCGGTGCAGGGTTTCAAGTGGCGCTTCGAGGCGATGCGGACGGGGACGACCTTTGCGGAAGTCGTGCTGTCGCGGACGCTGATTTATCGCGTGGAGCAGGTCTTTCTCATCCACAAAGAAACCGGCCTGCTGCTCGCGCACGCGCAGGCGGCGGGCGCTTTGGCGCAGGATGCGGACATGGTTTCTGGGATGCTCACGGCGATTCAGGATTTCATGCGCGATGCGTTCAAGGCGGAGGGCGACGGGCTGCGCTCGACGCAATACGGCGACTACAATGTGTGGCTGGAATCGAGCCGGCTAGTCACGCTCGCCGCCTTTATCCGCGGCAACGCGCCGGAGGGATTCCGCTCCATGCTGCAAGACGCGCTGGCGAAGATCAGCATCGACCAGAATGCGGCGCTCAAGGATTTCCAGGGCGACACCGCGCCGTTCGAGGAATCGCGCCCGGTGCTCGAAGACTGCCTGCAAGAGCAGCGCGCGGAGAGCTCGGGAAAGATGTCGCCGATGCTGTGGATCGCGCCGGTGCTTTTGGTGCTTGGGCTGCTCGGACTTTGGGAATGGCGCTACATCGACGGCGTCGAAAAGCGCGCGGCGGAAGTGCGGCAGCTCGTGGATGAACAGCAGCGCCGCCACGCGCTCCATCGCGAGCAGCGCGCGGAGCAGGAGCGCGAGCGCGCTGCCGACGCGCGACTTGCGAAAACCGTGCAGCGGTTGAACGCGGAGGAAGGCATCGTCATCACCGAATTTTCGCGGCGTGAGGGCGCGGTGCAGATCGCCGGATTGCGCGACCCGCTCGCCGTCGAGCCGCAGACGATCCTCGCGGACTCCGGCTTTTCCCCGGAAAAAATCATGACGCGCTGGCAGCCCTATTTTGCGGTGACGCCGGGCATTTTGATGAAGCGCGCGCAGCAACGGCTGAAGCCGCCCGCAGGCGTGAAGTTGGAATTGCGAGAGGACATTCTCGTGGCCACGGGCAGCGCGCCGGGGAGTTGGAAAGAGGTGGTGCGCAAGAGCGCGGAAAATATTCCCGGCATCGCGGGCATCGACACGAGCGCCGTGCTCGATGTCGGGCTGCTCGCGCTCGCAGCGAAGAAAACGGAGATCGACCGGACGGTGATCTATTTCGGTGAAGGCCTCGACATTGCGCCGGATCAGGAGGGCGCGATCAAAGAGCTCGCGACGCGCATCATGGAGTTCCGCGAAATCGCCAGAG